>JAISYY010000089.1 GCA_031269635.1 Tannerella sp.
CGCAATTGCGGCAAACTTTCTGCAATGCTTTTTAAGCTTACCGCAGTTACGGCAAACATTCTGCAATGCTTTTTAAGCTTACCGCAGTTGCGGCAAACGTTCTGCAATGCTTTTTAAGCTTGCCGCAACTGCGGCAAACGTTCTGCAATGTTTTTTAAGCTTGCCGCAGTTACGGCAAACGTTCTGCAATGCTTTTTAAGCTTGCCGCAATTGCGGCAAACGTTCTGCAATGCTTTTTAAGCTTACCGCAATTGCGGCAAACATTCTGCAATGCTTTTTAAGCTTACCGCAATTGCGGCAAACATTCTGCAATGCTTTTTAAGCTTACCGCAGTTACGGCAAACATTCTGCAATGCTTTTTAAGCTTACCGCAATTGCGGCAAACATTCTGCAATGTTTTTTAAGCTTGCCGCAGTTGCGGCAAATGTTTTTATATCTTTAAATATGAATTTCAAGGCTTCGGAAAATGCGAAAAGCATTTTCAAAAGGTGTCCGACAACACATCAGAAAACGTCTTGCATACTTCAGGAAGGAATCCGACATGCCGGCAAGCGTCCGGCACTTCGTGGGGGACTGTCCACTGGTGCGGAAAGTCTCCTGAGGTATAGCGGGACGGAAGATCCTTTTGGGACAGGCGTCCGGCGATACCCCGGCGGGAAACCGGACGCTTCGACAGGGGAGCCTGTGACATCAGCCGCTCATAAAGACCTGAGTGTCGTAACCGGCAAGTCGCAGACGTGCGGAAGAAACATGCTCAAAAGCAATAACGCCTCAAAAAAAGATTTAGCATAAATGTATATAGATTTCTTTTTTCTCAAGAAAAACCCTATTTTTGCATTCAAATTAACACTTTATTCCCCAATAATTATGGCAAAACAATTTTTTCTCATTTCAGTGATGTTCTTTTTGATTACCGGTTGTGGCAGGCCGGAAAAACAGTTAACCGGATATGTAAATCCTTTTTTGGGAACGGCGACGCTCTGGGACGCGGCCGATCTGGGTTATACCCGCAAGATAAAGGAACGCACGTGGGGCGCCGAAGTGTTTCCGGGAACGTCGTTGCCGAACGCCATGGTGCAGTTAAGCCCTGTCACACAGTTCAGGAGCGGCGCCGGTTACCAGTATGAAGACACCGTCATTTACGGATTCAGCCATACGAACAAAGGACACTGGAACCTCCTGCACATACCGCTTCTCCCCGTTACGGGCACGGTCGTACCCGGCGATTACTGTTCGAAATTCAGCCACGAAAACGAATCCGCGCATCCGGGATATTATCAGGTTTTTCTCGAAAGATACGGCGTTAATGCCGAATTGACGTCAACCCTCCGTTGCGGATACCATAAGTATACGTTTGACGAACGGGATGACAAGAAGCTCGTTGCAGACATGACGCGCTCGAACAACCGCGTCAACGGGTGGGAAATACAAAAAGCCGGGGAAAACGTGTTTACCGGATTCCAGGATGCCGCCGGCACGATGTATTTCTATGCCGTATCGAATTATGAGATTGAAGACATTGTGCAGGTAAAGGATAGTGTACACGAAGTGTCCGCCGTTCATTTCAGGAACAGCAAAAGTAAAAAGCCGCTGGAACTTAAAATAGGATTTTCTTTCGTCAGCATTGCTAATGCGAAGTTAAACCTGGAGCGGGAGATAGCCGGCAAAGATTTTCCCCAGATTCGCAGGGAAGCCGGCGAGACGTGGGAAAGACTGCTCTCCCGGATAACGGTCGCCGGAGGTACGGAGCGGGAGAAAGGCCTGTTCTATTCCTGCCTGTACCGCTCGTTCCTGTGGCCGGCTTTGCGCAGCGATGTCAACTTCGATTATACCGACGCGGCGGGAAACGTAGCCAACGGAGGATTCCATTACTATACCGACCCCTCTTTCTGGGATGATTACCGCAACAAGCTGGTACTCCTGGCCATGTTGTCGCCCGGCGTGACGGTCGATGTCATAAAGTCCATTACCGACAGGGGAGAAAAACGGGGAGGGTACATGCCCACGTTTTTCCATGGCGACCATGCATCCGTCTTCGTAGCCGGGACATATCTGCGCGGGCTTAAAGGTTTCGACCCGGAACGCGCTTACAGGCTTTTGCTGAAAAATGCTACCGTGCCCGGACGCGGAGGCCGCCCTTACCTGAAGGAATATATGGAGCGGGGCTGGATTGCCGAAAAGGATACGGCCAACGTCCCAACCTGGGATGAATATAAAGCCGCCGTTACGAAGACCGTGGAATATGCCTACGACGATTATGCGCTGGCGTTGATTGCCAGGGAACTGGGGGATGAGGAGAATTATAAAATGCTGATGAAGCGTACGGGTAACTACAAAAACCTGTTCGACCCGTCCACCGGATTCTGGCGGGGACGCATTGACGACGGGAACTGGATCGAAGATTTCGACCCCTACTATCCGTACTATGCCTATATGTACCGGGAGGCAAACGCCTGGCAATCGCTGTTCTTCGCCCCGCACGACCCCGAAGGCATGCTGGCGCTTTACCCCAGCCACGAAGCGGTAGAGAAAAAGCTCGACTCCCTCTTCTCCGAACCATGGAGAGGATACGAAGCCCATAACATGACCGGTTTTATCGGCAATTACTGCCACGGCAACCAGCCCGACCACAGCGTCCCGTACACCTACTATTTTATCGGGAAACAGGAGAAAGCCCAGGTAATACTGGACAGTATCATGAATCATTATTACGATATGGGCGCCGACCGGCTTGCCTATGCAGGAATGGACGATGCCGGCGAAATGTCATCCTGGTACGTGTTCAACGCAACAGGCCTGTATACCTATTCTCCCGCCGACCCGGAATACATCCTGACCGTGCCGCTTTTCGACAAAGTGAAATTTCACGTGGATGAAAACACTTGTTTTACGGTCACAAAGAACGGTAAAGGGCGAAAGATTACCGGCATCACTTATGGCGGTGAAAAGATCGGCGGCTGGTTTATTTCGCACGACAAACTGAAAGAAGGCCGGGAACTCGTTATTTCGGTAGAATAAACGAAGCGGCTAACCGTTCGATTTGACATCTTCATTAATTTTGGCTTCCCGGTACTGCCTGGGCGTCATTCCGAATTTTTGCGAGAAAAGGCGGTAGAAACTGCCTCGGTGGTTGAAACCGGCCATGTACATGATTTCGTCGATAGAATTTTTGCTTGTCAGGAGTAATTTTTCCACGACCAGGAGTTTGTATTCCTTTATCAGGCCGGCCGGCGTCTGTTCCGTAACCTCTTTCAGTTTCCGGTATAAATGGCGGGCGCTTAGTCCGAGTTCTTTTGCCAGGTGTTCGGTCGAGAAGTCGGGGTTATTCATGTTACGGTCTATGACTTTCGCTATCTTTTCGAAGAACGCCTTATTCTCCCTGTGCATGAATTTGCCGTTCGAAAACACAAATGCGCTTATCGCGGAACGGTAATAATCCTTCAGGTCGCTTTGGAGCTTAAGCAGCCGTTCGACGACCGATTGCAGGTATTCGATGTTAAACGGTTTTACGATATAAGCCTCCGCCCCGGCGGAGATACCTTCCGTCTGTTCTTCGGGAGTGTTTTTTGCGGACAGCAAAATGAACGGGATGTGGGCGGTGCGTTTGTCCGCTTTGATTTGTTTCATCAATGAAATCCCGTCGAGTTCCGGCATCATGATATCGGAAATTATCAGTTGCGGCTGTACCGTTTCCAGGATACTGTTTACCGACAGGGGATTTTCAATAGAGATGACATTATACCTGTCTTTCATTATTTCGGTGATAAACCAGCGCATTTCAGGGTCGTCGTCGATGACGAAAACGGTTGATTCGGCCTGGCTCTTTATGTCTTTTTCGTTTTTCCGCGGCGGCACAGGAGCCATAGACGGCGGCATTTGCAATTCGCCGGTCTGTATTTGCCGTATGTTTGGCCCCTCCGTAGCGGTTACTTCCCTGCGAGGAAAGACGACCCGAAATTCGGTATATTTGTCGGGAACGCTTTTTACTTCAATATCACCGTCAAGCAGTTTCACCATATTGTAACAGATGGCCAGTCCCAGCCCGTTTCTTGAGAAAAAACCTTTTTGCGTCTGCTTTTCGAGGTTTTCCAGTATATGATACCGGTCGAAGACGTGCAGGATGTCTTTTTCCCGGATACCTTTTCCGGTGTTATTCACAAAAACAGTCAGGTTATCACTATCCTTACGAATGAGGATTGATATGTCGCCCCCGTCGGGAGTATATTTGAAAGCGTTCGACAGCAAGTTGGTCAGGATTTTCGTGATACAGCCTTTGTCCAGGTTCCAGGTCAGGTCATTTTCAATGTCACACCGGAAAGAAATGTGTTTGGATTCCGCAAATTCCGAGAATGAATCCGTTATCCCGCATGACAGTTCCGTAATGTTCAGCGGTTCGATGAAGCACGCCTTATGTCCGGTCTCGATACGGCGAAATTCGATCAACTCCTGTATTAAGGAATAAAGCCGTTCGGTGTTTTTCAGCATCATGGTTGCGTATTTCCGGATGAATCCGTCCGCCTTTTCGTATGAAATAATGCGGTTGCACGGGCCGTATATCAACGTCAGGGGAGTAGAAAACTCGTGTGTTATGTTCGTGAAAAAACGCAGTTTGGATTCATAGATTTCTTCCTTTTGTTGCTGGTGCATCTTTTCAATGATGAGTTCGCGTTTGCGCCGGTATCTTCTCCTGATTAACTGTATGGATGAGAACAGGATGAGCAGAATCAGTACGGTGTAAATGATATAAGCCCACACGGTCAGGTACCATGGCGGGAGTATGACGATCGGTAGCGAATAAGTACGAGTCATAACGTCGCCATTGTCGCATCTGACGTGCAGGATGTATTTCCCCGGCGAGATGTTTGTGAAACCGGCATCGCCGGAATTGCCGTTCTCAATCCATATCGAACTGAAATTTTCCAGGTTATAGAAATAGCTGCAATTTTGCCCGTTAATATAGTCCGGGGCAATGAACGATATGGAGAAAAAATTCCGGTCATATTTCAGTTGAAGGGTTTTTTTGCCTTTTTTTGTATGAATGAAATCATTGAGGTTTTGTTCTTTCTCATATATTTTAAGGCCGGAGAAAAATATTTTGGGAACAAATTCTTTTTTTGTGTATTCGTCGGGTGAAATTGTGACGAAACCGTTGATGCCGCCGAAAAATAAAGCGCCTGTCCTTTCGTCTTTCATATAAGCCCCGTCGCTAAATTCAAAAACGTCAAGCCCGCTTTTGTGGTTGTATTTGTGGAATTTTTCGTTTTCGGTATCAAACCGCACAAGCCCGTCGTTCGTACTTATCCACAGATAGCCCCTGTCGTCTTCCAGTATCCCGTGTACCGTATTGTTGGGGAGGCCCTCTATCTCGTTATAGCCGGCGAATGAGGCTTCGTTCGTTTCCGGCTTGTAATCCGTTAACTTCAGGATGCCGAAACTCGTTCCGACCCAGATATTCCCTTTGCTGTCCCTGTTTATGTTCAGTATATCATTGACGGTATGAATATCATTCCGGGGAAGATTTACTTTGGTGAACGTTTCGCTGTTGACGTTTAGCCGCCTAAGCCCGTATCCCCTGTTGCCGAACCAGATGATGCTGTCATTCTCCCGGCATGCCGTAAAGAAGAAATTGTAAGACATGCCGTTTTTCTCAAACGTATATCGTTTTACGGACTTTATTGCCGGGTCGTCGTCCGGGCCTGTTAAGACTACCTTGTAAATGCCCGAACCTACGGACGCCAGCCAGAGGATAGAATCGTTTATTTCACAGATGTTGTGAACAAAAAATATCTGTTCCGCACCGCCGGAGTACAGTTTTTTTATTTTTTTCTCCCTGAATGAATAATAATTCAGGCCAGGCCCGTCGCTTCCTATCCACAGGATGTTGCGCCGGCTGCCGGAAAACGCGTAGATGGAATTGTTGTTCAACAAACTGTTTGACGCCGTAATAAGTTCGATGTTCTTCAGGCGCATGTTGTCGTCGGCGGCGAAATCCTTTATCAGCAATATCCCGTCGTCTTTCGTCCCGATCCACAGGTTCCCCAGATGGTCTGAAAATAAAGCCCTGACAGGTTTTTGTATGGAGAGGTTCAGGTTCTCGAATGTAAAGGACCTGAACGAAAACAGGTCCCTTGTGTACATATACACCCCCTGTCCGTCGGTGCCTATCCATATAATATCCTGTTCATTATCCTTATGCAGGCAGAACACGCCGCAGTAAATGCCGATATTTTCGACCTCATATTTTATCGCATTTTCGGGAGTGTTCTTAATTCGTATCACGCCGTTTGTCTGGAAAGCAACCAGATAGTCGTCGTTGTCTTTGACTATTGACGACACGACGCCACGTTCCTCTATCTCCCTTTTGAGATTTAATACTAAACTTTTCCTGCGTGATTTCGCATCCATTTCGAACAGCCGGTATTTCCCGTCAATGAAATAGATACTGCCGTTTTCGAAGAAAGCAAAAAGAATCCCGCAATCGTGCTCGAAATCACCGGTAGGTGTCATGACAGGAACATCCGCCCCGAATGATACCTGTATATTATGTACGGTACCTTTGTTTGTAACAACCCACAGTCTGTTCGTATTGTCAATGAAAATCTTCCGGATATCGTCTTTTACGATTCCGGGATACCCGATTGGGATAAATTTTTTATTGCTCCGGTCATAATAATGTATCGTATCATTTTCTTTTATGACGAAAATCTCATTCCCGGAAGTCTTTGTGCAGAAGTATTTTCCTTCAAATTCGTCATGACTGTCAATTTCATTTGTACTTTTGTTGTATCTGTTCAGGCCATGGTTTGTGTTTATCCAGATAATGCCGTTCTCGCCTTCCCACACTTCTTCGATAAGATTGCCGGACAGCGAGCCGAGCGGATTTATTTCCGGTTTGAATACGGTTATCCTCGCTCCGTTATACATATTTAGCCCGTCGACCGAACCAAACCAGACGAATCTTTCGCTGTCCTGGCAAATCGACAGTATGGCGCTGTTTGACAGCCCTTCTTTGTTGGATAGCTGGCGTAAGTTATAAGCATACGTGGTGGATGTCAGGAAAACGAACATGACCAGCAGGCTGGCCTTGTTCGTTTTAGAGCGCCGCATCGCGAGTTTCGGATGTTTCATGTTATCTTTATTTATGCTGGATATTGACATTGCAAAAATAAAAAAACATATTTACTTTAGCACGTTAAAATCCGAAAATTTCATTTTATTTGGGGGCATGTCAGGAATATGAATTACAATGTCGGAAAAACGTACATAACATTGTTTGTAACAGGTATAATTTTGTCCGGTAATTATAATTAAAAAAGTCACATGGTAACACGTAGAAGTTTTTTAAAAAGAGGCAGCATCAGTCTGGCTGCAATGGCAATAGGCGGTAAGGCCGTGACCGTCCCGGTTGACGGCGACAATCTTTTTTCGCAAAATGCCGGTTATACATCCAACCGGCCGGAAGCGTCTAAAAGAAATTTTACCTCAAAAGCCGTCGAAGAAACGATCCGGAATGTAACAAAACAGTTGAAAGATCCGAAACTTGCATGGATGTTCGAAAACTGTTTTCCCAATACATTAGATACTACCGTACATTATAGAGTACGGGAAGGCAGGCCTGATACGTTTGTCTATACAGGTGATATACATGCGATGTGGCTGCGCGATTCGGCCGCCCAGGTTTGGCCGTATCTTAACTTGATGAAGGAAGATAAACCGTTGAGGAAACTCATTGCCGGTGTTGTCAACCGGCATACCATGTGCATCTTGTTCGATCCTTATGCGAACGCCTTTAATGACGGCGCTACCGGTAGTGAATGGATTTCCGACTATACCGACATGAAACCGGAACTGCATGAACGCAAATGGGAGATTGATTCGCTGTGTTACACCGTCAGGCTGGCTTATCATTACTGGAAAATTTCCGGCGATACGTCCGTTTTCTCGAAAGACTGGGAACAAGCTGCCGGCCTGATTGTTAAAACATTTAAGGAACAGCAGCGCAAAGACGGCTTAGGCCCGTACCGGTTCCAGCGCAAAACGGAACGCCAACTGGATACATTATGCAATGACGGCTACGGGGCGCCGGTCAAACCGGTCGGACTGATCGTTTCCTCGTTCAGGCCTTCCGACGATGCCACGACACTGAATTTCCTTATACCGTCCAATTTGTTCGCGGTGACATCCTTAAAACAACTGGCCGAGATTTCTACGCAGGTGACGAATAACAGCGTTTTCGCTTCGGAATGTCTTGCCTTGGCGGCCGAAGTGCAGGCGGCAATCGACAGCTATGCCATCGCCGATCACCTGAACTATGGAAAAGTTTATGCTTTTGAAGTGGACGGTTTCGGAAACAGGCTGTTTATGGACGATACCAATGTCCCCAGTTTGCTTTCCCTGTCTTATTTGGGATGTGTAGATCGGAATGACGAGGTTTACCGGAACACAAGGAATTTTGTCTGGAGCCTCGACAATCCGTATTTCTTCAAGGGAACGGCGGCGGAAGGAATCGGCGGCCCTCATATCGGTTTTGATATGATATGGCCGATGAGCCTGATCATAAAAGCCATGACGAGCGACGACGACACGGAAATAAGATATTGCGTAAAAACGCTCCGCGACACCGACGCCGGTACGGGATTCATGCACGAAAGTTTTCATAAGGACGACCCTCAGAAATTTACACGTTCATGGTTTGCATGGACAAATACGCTGTTCGGCGAGTTGATCCTTAAACTGGTAAATGAAGGCAAAACGAGTTTGTTAAACAATTTGTAGAGTATTAACCAAAAACTGTTATTTATGAAAGATAAAGAAAAGTTATTCAAATGATAATCAAGAGCTATCTTAAATGATCGAACCCGAATGGAACCGCTTAAATCTCGCCAAAACGCGCTTAAATCCAGCGAAATCCAATCGGATCTGGCGAAATCCAATTGAGCCAGACAGCATATAATTAGATCCGGAAACAATAAATTCCGGTGACATTGGAATGAAATATTATGAATTGCATAAAATTGAGTAGATATGAATGATTTATTTAAAAAACAAAAAAAAGATTTTTTGACGAGGGCCGGACTTCTTATGCTGTCATGCTGTATGCTGTTGACGCCGGGAGAAGCGATGAGCCAAACGCAGTCAAATGCGAAAAAAATTAGAGTTACAGGCACCATATCGGACGAATCCGGCGAATGGCTGTCCGGTGTTAACGTTGTTCAGAAAGGAACGGCGAACGGGACAGCTACGGATACGGACGGTAAATTCTCTTTGGAAGTTCCGCAGGGAACTGTTTTGACTATTCATTACATCGGATTCGTTCCGGAAGAAGTGGTTGTCAGCGACGAAAAACCGTTGAACATCACACTGCGTGAAGACATACAGAAACTGTCGGAAGTAGTTGTGGTCGGTTACGGGACGCGTCAGCGCAGGAGTATCACCGGGGCAGTCGACCAGGTTGGGACGGATGTGTTTGAAAACCGTCCCGTAAGCAATGCCATGCAGGCCTTGCAGGGCGCTTCCGCAAACCTGATCATCCAGCAAAGGAACATGAACCCGAATGATAACAGTATGAATATTAACATCCGCGGTATCAGCACGATGGGTAATAACGACCCGCTTATCGTTATCGACGGTTTGATTTCAAGCACGTCAACGTTGAATAACCTCAATCCCAATGACATTGAAAACGTGTCCGTATTGAAAGACGCCGGCAGCGCCGCCATCTACGGGTCGCGTTCGGCAAACGGCGTAATACTTGTGACGACTAAGAAAGGCACTGCAATAGCGAAGCCGATCGTCCGTTTCAACGGGATGGCCGGTTATCAGGATCCGGATATCCTGTATCAGCCGGTTGAAGGCTGGCAGAATGCGATGTACAGGAACCAGGCCAATATGAATACCGGCAGCTCGCCGGCGTTTACTCCGGCACAGATTCGCGACCTCTACGACCATCGCAGCGAAGAATACTGGTATCTGAATGAAATCATGGAAAAAGGGCTTCAGCAGACTTATAACGTTAACGTTTCCGGCGGCAATAACAATACCACCTACATGGTATCGGCCGGTTATCTCAACCAGGAGAGTAACTTTGCCGGCAACTTCGGCGTTGAACGCTATAATTTCCGCTCGAACCTCGCCACGGAATACGGACGGTTTAAATTAGTATCCCTGATGGCCTACACGCGCAAAAACGAACGCACCGTCGGCGGCGGGACAGGCAATGTGATCATCAACTCCTCGCGTATCCCTCCTTATTATTACTACAAGTTCACGGAAGACGGCAAGTATCTTATCAATGATGTGATAGGCGACGACAACACGATGGCAAAACTGAAGGAAGGCGGCCATGAAAACAAGGATGAAGACAATTTCATCGGAAGCCTCAACCTCGATTTTAAAATCCTGGAAGGTTTAACGGCAAAAGGGCTGGCCGGTCTCGACCTTACGCAGCATCACCGTTTCCGTCGCGACCGGAAAGTACCGCTTTACGCCGCCGCAGACCTCGTGACGCCCGTCCTGTACATGAATCCCAAGAAAATGACGGAAGATTACAACGAGAAAAGGTATACGCTGAGCACGCAGTTCCTCCTGGATTACAACCGCACGTTCAATGCTTCGCATAATGTATCGGGACTGCTGGGCGTCTCAAACGAATCGTACACCAAACAGGCCAGCCGCATCGCCTGGGAATATACCGACGACGATTTGGGCCTCCCGACAACGGAAGAATCCGAACAAAACAAAGACAATTATAACTCGAATGGCAGTACCGACGAGACAAGTATTACGTCCGTCTTCGGCCGTCTGGGATATAATTTCAGGGATAAATATTATGGAGACGTGTCTTTCCGTTACGACGGTTCGTCCAAATTCGCCAAAGACAGCCGCTGGGGATTCTTCCCTTCATTTTCCGCAGCATGGAGAATCTCCGAAGAAGATTTCATGAATGAATATAAAACGCGATACGGTGATTTGAAGTTCCGCGCCTCTTACGGTGTTCTGGGAAATCAGAATGTTGACAATTACTCCTACCAGACGGTGTACCAGATGTATACGAATACGTACGTGTTCAATAATCAGATCATGCCGGGAACGGGATATACTTATGGCAATTCCTTCCTGACGTGGGAGAAATCGGCCAATTTCAATATCGGCCTCGACGCTACGTTCTTCAATAACAGCCTGTACGTGTCGCTGGATTATTTTAACAAACGGACGTGGGATATCCTGCTGTCTCCTATCGTGTCAACGGTTTTTGGCAGCAGCGCGGCAAAGGAAAATGCCGGGGAGATGAAAAACCGCGGATGGGAGGTTACTGCAAATTACCGCTTGAAAACGGGTGATTTCCGGCATAATTTCAACCTGAATATTTCCGATTCAAAAAATGAGGTAACCGATTTCGGCGGGGAAGAAAAAATTGACCAGAACGACCAGTTATACAAGATTATCCGCGAAGGCGAAGCGCTCGGCTCCTATTTCGGATATAAAACCGACGGACTGTTCCAGAGCTACGACGACATAGCAAACAGCGCCCTCCCGGTCGGCGCGACCGTTCATCCGGGCGACGTGAAATATGTTGACACGGACCGTAACGGCGTAATTGATGATAAAGACCGTGTAATTATCGGGAATGCCTTTCCGCGGTATACGTTCGGCTTTACGTATAGCCTGGAATATAAGGGATTCGATTTCAGCGTGATGCTCCAGGGCGTCGGGAAACGCGACATGTATGTGCGCGGCGAGCTGATCGAACCGTTCCACTCCAATTATTCGTACTGTATTTACCGGCATCAGCTTGATTTCTGGACGCCGACGAATCCCGACGCCAAGTGGCCGCGCCTGGTAGCTCCCGGGTCGCCTTCGAGCACGAACAACTGGTCAAAAGCCGGTACGGACATCTATTTGCTGGACGGCGCCTATCTGCGTGTGAAAGATATTAAGCTGGGTTATACGCTGCCCAAGCAGCTGACTTCCGTAATAGGCGTTCAAAAAGTGCGCGTCAGCGTAAATGCGCAGAATCCCCTGACACTCTCCAAGAACGTATTTATCGATCCCGAATCTTCCGAGTTTGGAAATAACATGGGCGGTATCGGCGGCGTGGCAGCAAACAGCGCCCGTAATTATCCTACTTTGATATACTATGGTTTTGGACTGGATTTAGAATTTTAATTAAATGATACAGCTATGAAAAAGATATTAAAATATTATGCCGGAGCCGTTTACCTGATTGCAATTTTGTTTTCATCATGCAACGAACTGGATTTGGCTCCTACGAACAAGTTTACCGATCTGAATTACTGGACGTCGCCCGAAAAAGCGTCTGCCGTTTTGAGTATGGGATACAGCCAGATGTTTGGCGCGGAACAGTTTTTTGTGAACGAAAAGTTATCCGACAACCTCTATGAAGGCCGTGGCAACACGAATGAAAAGATCATAACATCCGGGCAGGCCGAGCCTTCGCTCGGACGCTTCTCCGGCGAATGGCAAAAATGTTTTGAAGGCATCAAAACATGCCATACGTTCCTCGAAAATGTAGACCGCGTCCCCGATATGGACGAAGCGCTGAAAACCCGGATGAAAGCCGAAGCCCGTTTTATCCGCGCATTCCTGTTTTTCCGCCTCGCCTGCCATTTTGGCGATGCGCCCCTGTTCGATTATAACCTGACGATGCAGGAATCGAATACGATTGCCCGCTCTCCGAAATCGGAAGTGATCGATTTTGTCAGGAATGAACTGAACGACATTGCAGGTACAATACCTTCTAAACATGAATATTCCGAAAGCGATAAGGGACGGATAACCAAAGGCGCCGTCATGACACTGCTCGCCCGTACGTATCTGTACGAAAACGACTGGTCGAACGTAGCCTCCATCTGCGAAAAGATCATGAACGGCGATTATGGCAGTTATGAACTGTTTCCGACTTACGAAGGACTGTTCCTGCCGGAGAACGAATATAACGACGAAGTGATACTTGATATCGGTTATGTCCTCACACTCCGCACATGGAGCGAATATTATGATGCGATACCCCTTTCCGTAGGCGGTCGTGTGCACGGTTTCGCCCCCACGCAGGAGCTGGTAGACGATTATATCATGCGGAATGGGAAGGGAATTAATGAGGAAGGTTCGGGATATAACGAGGATGATCCTTATGTAAACCGCGATCCGCGTTTTGAAAAAACGATTGTTTATCACGGCTACCCATGGAAAAAAGGCGACGGGACGGCTTCCGTCATTTACATCAAACCGGGATCTTCCGCCGAGGCAGGCGTTTCCAATCTGGATGAATATGCCGGCCCCGGACAGAATGCTACCGGAACGGGCTATTATCTGCGGAAATATTTCGACCCGACGGCGCCCGCAGGGATGGAAGCCGGGTTAAACCTGATATTGATGCGGTATGCCGACATATTGTTAATGTATGCGGAAGCAAAATATGAATCAGGCCAGATGAACCAGGACGTCTGGAACCGGACAATCCGGCCGGTACGCCAGCGTGCAGGATTTACCGACGCTTCGGCTCTCGACTATCCGGCAGGTGCAGACCTGCAAAGTATCATACGTCGCGAACGCCGCTGCGAACTGGCGATCGAAGGCTTGCGGCTTTTTGATATCCGTCGCTGGAAAACGATCGAAACGCTTCTGAACGGTTATCCTCACGGCGCCAGGTTTGCCGCCGATAATACCCAGTATATCCGGCTCGATGAGCGGAGATTCAATAAAGAAAGGGATTATTTGTTTGCCGTTCCCCAGTCGCAACGGGATATCAACAAAAATCTTACTCAAAATCCGGGATATTAATTTTAAAAAAATAAATTACATAAATATGAGACCAATATTTTTTAAGATAACAATGATAGCCTCTTTCGTGTTCGCTTTTGTTGCATGTAGCAATAACGGCGAGGTGAGGGACTTGGGCGTGACGGCGGTAAATAAACTTTATGAGCCGGATAACGGTAAAGATGTTGTGCTGCAATCGTCGGCGTCGGCTACTTTATATTTTGAATGGGAACCGGCGCGTGCCGAAGACAGCGGGAACGTTCTTTACGAAGTCGTTTTTGACAGGGCGGACGGAAACTTCTCCGACCCTCTTTTCATTGTAGCGTCCGATAATAACGGCGGGACAAACCATGCCACGATAACGCACAAACAGTTGAACCGTATCGCAGCTTTGGCCGGCGTCGAATCGGCAGCCCGCGGATCGCTGAAATGGACGGTTTACGCCTCCAAAGGAATTCATCCCGTCAAAGCCGAAGAAGAACGTACGCTTACCTTGACGCGCCTGGCCGGATTTGCCGATATACCTTCACAACTGTATCTCACGGGCGAAGGCTCCGAAGCCGGAGCCGACCTTTCACGTGCGCTTGTGACGAAGAAAATAGCCGAAGGTGAATTTGAAATTTACACGAAACTGACGGAAGGCAAGGCTTTTAAATTTGTAAATGCAGCGTCGGGAACACCTGTGGAATATTCCCTGAGCGGGGAAAAGATTGTCGAAGGCGGGACTTCTACCGTACCGAAAACGGGAATCTACAAGTATTATTTAGACTTCAATATCGGGTCTTTCACGACGAAAGAAGTGACGAAAGTAAACCTGTTCCTCAACTGGTCGCAGCGTAAGATCGAACTGCCTTACAAAGGTTTCGGCGTATGGGAAATAACGAATTACACGATAACGGGCCTGGAAGGAAACGATAACTCCGACGACCGTTACAAATTCCGGATGGAAAGCTCCGACGGCGAGACCGAATGGCGGGCGATAAACAACGACAGCAAACCTACCGGAAACGAAGCCTACTACTACATGGTGGAACGAACGAACGTCGAACAGTGGACGAACAACCAGATCTGGAAGAATCCGGCTACCGACGGATGGAGCGGCAAAACGTACGATGTGACGTTCTCGCTTAATCCCGAAGGCGCATATACGCATAATTTAGTAATTAAATGACAGGAGGTAATCGCATGAAATCAATATTTTTAAAAGGAACAGTCATTGCCGCTTTCGTTTGCTCGTTTGCAGCTTGCGGCGATAACATGGGTGAAACGGACAGACGGCTGTCGGATGTAAAAACGCTGATCGAACCCGTCAGCGGCAAGTCGGTAACGCTCGAACCCGCAGCATCGGCAGAGATCTATTTTGAATGGGACTATGCCGGTGTGAAGGACGGCGGTACGGCCGTATACCAGATTGCTTTTGACCGGACGGACGGCGATTTTTCCAGTCCCGTCTATATGATGTCTTCCGGCAATAACGGATTTAACAATAATGTAAAGATCACGCACAAGCAAATGAACAAGATTGCGGGTATGGCCGGCATCAAGGCTTCCGAAACGGGGACGGTTAAGTGGACCGTATTTTCATCCAAAGGTACGAAAGCCGTAAAATCAGGGCAGGAGCATACGATAACCGTTACGCGCCTGGCCGGATTTGAAGATTTACCCATAGATGTGTACGTCACGGGCGAAGGCTCCGAAGGCGGGACGGATCTGTCGAAAGCACATAAGATGAAAGCCGTTGCAGGAGGAGAGTTCGAAGTATATACGAAAATGGCGGGCGGCAAACCGTTCCGTTTCACGGACGGAATAACCGGCTCCCCAAGGGAATTTTATACGTCCGACGGCCTGATAAAGGAAAACGGAACGTCAACCGTTCCCGCAGACGGAATATACCGTATCACGCTCGATTTCAATACCGGCGCCAGCACTTATACGCTGATAACCCGTATCATATTCTTTTTCTGTCCCGACAATGCGTTGCTGTTTGAATTGCCCTACGAAGGCTACGGCATATTCCGGGCAAAAAAACAGACCGTCACATTCAAACAGGAAAGTTGGGGTCGGGACGAACGTTATAAATTCCGGATGTTCGTAAAGGAAAACGGCGGAGCCGGCGAAGAAAAAGAATGGGAGTGGGCGACGCTCAATTCCACCGATTCGCGCCCCACGCCGACAAGCCCCGAATCGTACTACTACCTGCGGTTACTTAACACAACCTCACAATGGGATAACAAATGGAAACTGATGGCCGATTTTGACGGCGTGCCGGCAGACTATACCATTTATCTGCAGGCCGACGGCCCGTACACTCACTCGATTACAAAATAAAAGGTTGTATATTTAGCGAATTGAGGATTATTTGCCGTACCTTTGAGCCGGCTGTAATTCTCAATTCTTTTTATCAACGAACGATAACATTTTACGGATATGAAAAAAATAGTTTTATTACTTTTCACTCTCTCCACACTATCCTTTGCATGTGGCGAGGATAACGGCAAATCAAAATCCGGAAACGGGGAGGATACACAAATTGACTGGACCGACGCCGCGGATAAAAGCGCCGGCGCGTTGCTGCGATCGTTCTGGAACGCAGGCGGGAAATACTTTAACTACGACAGCAACGGGAAAACGGATTTTCATTACTGGCCGCAGGCTCACGCGCTGGATGTACTTGTCGATGCCTACTTGCGTACAGGTGATGTGATATATAAAAACCATATCGATCAATGGTTCGAAGGCGTCAAGGTTAAAAACAAAAACACGTTTTGGAATGAATATTACGACGATATGGAGTGGAACGCAATAGCCCTGCTGCGTGCATACAAAGTGACCGACGACGCCAGATACAAGGATGCAGCGCTGGAAATCTGGGAATATATAAAAGTGGGATGGAACGACAATGCCGGCGGCGGAATAACGTGGGTCAAAGGACAGGAATATAGCAAAAACGCCTGCTCCAACGGCCCTGCATGCATACTGGCCGCCCGCCTGTATCGGGAATTTGGCGATGAAGAAAACAAAGAATGGGCGGTTAAAATCTACAACTGGGAGAAATCGACACTGTTCAATCCCGCTAACGGAATGGTCTATGACAACATTAACAGCGAAACGGGAGAAACAAACAGGAACTGGATATTTACCTATAACCAGGGCACATTCATCGGTTCCGCCGTAGAATTGTATAAGATATTCGGCGAACGCGCCTATCTCAGTGACGCCGTCTTAGCCGCCGACTATACAACCGGCAGCCTTATCGACAATTCCGTCCTCAAGAGCGAAGGAACGGGCGACGGCGGTCTTTTCAAAGGAATATTCGTCCGCTATTTCACCGAATTAATCCAACAAGACCGTCTGGATGCAACAGTCAGGAAGCGTTATATCCAGTTCCTCAAGCATAACGCAGAAACGCTATGGAACGAAGGAACAAACGCCTCCTACATCTTTTACGGCCCAAACTGGCGAACCCCTCCCGGTGCATCAACCGGCCTGACGGAACAGTTAAGCGGCAGCATGCTGATTGAAGCCGCCGCCCTCCTCCAAAGCAAAAATTTCAATTAAAACTGCATGACATAAATAAAGAAACGCTGCCGGTGAAACCGTTGCCGCCATTCAATATAAGTGATTGAAAGATGAGTGATATGTAACAGCCTGTCCCCACGGAGGAAAATATCGGGGGGAGGGGGAAATAAAAAAAAGCGCCCCCTCATTAAAACAAAAGTAAACGGGGGCGCGCCAAAAACAAAAGATTATTTAGCCATGACAAAAGTAGATATAAAATTTAAAACAGAAAAAAATCATGCACAAAGTAGCGCTTTGTGAACATATTTTACTGATTCCGGGAATGATGTGCAATGCGACAGTTTGAAATTCACCCTCAGCAGGGTTTCCCTGTGCGAAGCTATTCCGGCAGAATTTCTATCCAGTCGCCGTCCGGGTCTTCTATGAAATAAAGTCCCATGGCTGCGTTTTCATAGCAGACACATTCCATTTCTTTATGGTATTTGCGTATTTCGTCGTAATCGCCGGCGACGCGCATACATAAATGAAATTCGCTTTCTCCCAAGTCGTACGGTTCTTCGCGATCGCGCAGCCAGGTGAGTTCCAGGGAGAATCCCGTTTTGCCGTCCGTGAGGTAAACCAGGATGAAGGAGCCATCCCCGGCCGTTTTGCGGCGGGCCTCTTTCAGTCCTAACGCCCTGTCGTAAAACGAAAGGCTTTTTTCGAGGTCGAGCACATTAAAGTTATAATGGTCAAACTTGCTGTTGATATTCATAAAGTGTATGTTTTAAAATGATTTTACGGTCTTCGTCTAAAAAAATAAGTTTTCCCCGGTTTTTGTCCACGCCGCAAACCGGCACCCGGCTTTTTCCGCGTACGGCTTGAAAGCATGAGCTTCTTCATATCTTTCGCCGAAATGCATCGGGGCGAATATTCCGGCATGTATCCTGTCGACGAACTGTTCCGCCCCGCGCATGTAGTTTTTCCCCAACCGGCTGTCTACGGGAAACATGGCCAGGTCGACACGGTCGGTTTCTTTGCGCAGATCGTCTACCTCCTTGAGGAAATCCCGTTCTGCCGTCCGCACCTCTTCGGGCGTAGATTCCTCGTCCCAGTGCCAGTTATTCAGGTCACCGGCATGGAAAATCTTTTTTCCTTCCGCCTCTATCAGGAACGAGATGCCGACGTCGGTCGAACCGAATGCTTTTATCCTAATATTCTCATCCTGCCACGTATCTCCCTTGTTGAGGGACGATGCCTCCTTTTGCGGGATGTGACGGTTTTTGAAGACGTCTTCCGAAAATATGTATTGCGTGTCGGGACGTATATTCTTCCACTCCAGGACAGTTTTGTTGAAATGATCGGGATGCCAGTGCGAGGAAAGGACATACAGTTTGCCGGGAAAAGACGCAAGCGAGCGGCGTACATACCCGTCGTGCGAATCCTTGTAATAATCCGTTACGATTGTGCATCGCTCGCCTTCTATTGCATAGCCGCTGTGATATATATATGTAAGTTTCATTTTTAATACTGATTTTTGAACGGCATCATCGCCGTAAAGTTTATACTCGAATACAAATATAGAAATAAAACTTGCATTTCACAAACGTTGCGAATAAAAATTTCAAACTTGTCTCCGGACAGGCAGGGGAATCCGTAGCTATTTTCAGGACAATTTCCTGCTTATGTAAATTTACAAAAGCTACTTTTCGGTCGATTTCCTGCTTATGTAAATTTACAAAAGCGGCTTTTCGGTCGATTTTCTGCTTATGTAATTTTACAAAAGCGGCTTTTCGGTCGATTTCCTGCTTATGTAAATTTACATAAGCGGCTTTTCGGTCGATTTTCTGCTTATGTAAATTTACATAAGCGGCTTTTCGTGCGATTTTCTGCTTCTGTAATTTTACATAAGCTACTTTCCGGACGATTTATCGCTTTTGTAATTTTACATAAGCTGTTTTTCGGACGATTTATCGCTTTTGTAATTTTACATAAGCTACTTTACGGACGATTTACCGCTTTTGTAATTTTACATAAGCTGTTTTCCGGACGATTTACCGCTTTTGTAAATTTACATAAGCTACTTTTCGGTCGATTTCCTGCTTTTGTAAATTTACATAAGCTACTTTTCGGTCGATTTCCTGCTTTTGTAATTTTGCAGACCGCTAAAATGCTAAATACAGAAGAAAAGCTATACGATAGTCCCCGTGTGGAGACTATCATATAACCTTTGAAAATGCAACTATTTCATCGTATAACGCTTGATGCTTATTTTTGCGCTGTTGGACGGTATGCCCGGGTTGGAAGAACCGGGATTCACCG
>JAISYY010000097.1 GCA_031269635.1 Tannerella sp.
CAGGGGCTTCTACATCACGAATGATTCCCATGGCGACAGGCAGATCGCCGTGCATCATGGCAAGCATGTTGTGGAGAATACTGTCTTTCTCGTGAGCGTCATGCACGAGGATATCGTCCGCTGTGTATCCATCCCGGCCGACTGTCACGGCTTTAAGTTTCAATCCGTCAAGCACAAGTCCCCGGTCTTTGTTTTTACCGAAAATCATTTTTTCGCCGTGACGGAGAAAGATTGTCCTTTCATCGCGAAACTCCCGGTCGGTGACGGACGCATGTGTCCCGGAATTGAAAATCACACAATTGACAAGCACTTCGACAACGGATGTTCCTTCGTGCTTTACCGAAGCGACAAAAAGATCCGTAAGGTTCTTCAGATCCGTGTCTATTGCACGGGCAAAAAACGTACCACGCGCTCCTAATGTCAATTCAGCCGGTACAAACGGATCTTCGACCGTTCCAAAAGGTGAACTTTTGGAAACAAACCCGCGATCGGATGTAGGGGAATACTGTCCTTTCGTTAATCCGTATATTTTGTTATTCATCAGCACAATGTTCATGTCGACATTGCGCCTCACGGCATGAATAAAATGATTTCCTCCAATGGCAAGGCAGTCGCCGTCGCCCGTAACGAGCCATACGCTCAGATCCGGACGGGCGGTTTTCACGCCGGTGGCAATCGCCGCGCCGCGTCCGTGAATCGTATGGAAGCCATACGTATCCATATAATACGGTAAACGCGAAGAACAGCCGATGCCGGAAATAACCGCTATCTGATATGGGGGGATACCGATCTCCGCCATCGCCTTATGCAGGCAGTTCAACGTTGCATGGTCGCCGCAACCCGGACACCAACGCACATACTGGTCACTTTTATAATTTTTGGGTTCGTATATTGTACTCATATTTTTTTATGTTATAAGATTAATGATAGCATCACGCATTGTCAAGTATTTTGGTAAATTCCTCAACCAGGCGCGACACGATAAAAGGCTGTCCTTTGATACGGTTGAACCGGTATGGGTTAAAATCATCCACTTTACTGCGCAGGTAATTTGCAAACTGGCCGTTGTTCTGTTCGGCAACAATCACTTTCGGATACCGTTTCAGGACTTCGACCGTATTCCCGGGCAACGGACTGATGAAACGGAAATGCGCCAGCGCGACTTTCTTTCCGTTTGATTGCATTATCTCCATCGTCTCATATAAATGACCGTAAGTTCCTCCCCAGCCTGCCAGTAAAAGGTCGGCATCCTGATCGCCGGCAACTTCCAGTTCGGGTATAAAATCTGCAATCCTGTCTATTTTTGCCTGACGTGTCATCACCATTTTCTGGTGATTCATCGGATCGGTCGATATGGAGCTTGTGTCAAAGTCTTTTTCCAGTCCCCCGATACGATGCGTGAATCCTTCCGTACCGGGCACCGCCCAGTAACGCACGAGCGAATCACTGTCGCGGCGATACGGTTTCCATGTCGCCTCGCCCCTGTAATTGCTTACATAATTGGGCTTTATTTCCGGATAATCGTTTAAATCGGGGATACGCCATGCGGAAGATCCGTTTGCCAGGAAAGCATCCGACAACAAAACGACCGGTGTCATGTGTTCTACGGCAAGCTTCCCCGCCCAGAACGCCATATCAAAACAATCTGCCGGCGTAGCTGCCGCCAGCACGACAACCGGGCTTTCACCGTTTCGCCCATATAATACCTGCATAAGGTCAGCCTGCTCACTTTTGGTAGGCATACCGGTCGAAGGGCCGCCACGCTGCACATCAATGACAACAAGGGGCAATTCGGCAATCACCGCAAGTCCGATAGCCTCGCTCTTTAACGCCAGACCTGGGCCGGACGTTGAGGTTACGCCGAGGCATCCGGCAAAACTTGCGCCGATAGCGGTACATATCCCGGCAATCTCGTCCTCGGCCTGTACGGTGATAACTCCCAGTCTTTTGTGTTTGGACAGTTCCTGCAGGATTTCCGTCGCGGGAGTAATCGGGTAACTGCCTAAAAACAGCCTTAACCCCGCTTTTTCGGCAGCGGCAATCAATCCGTAGGATATGGCATTATTACCGTTAACATCCTTGTAAATACCCGGCTCTATCTTCGTTCCTTCAATACGGTATGTAGAAACGGACGCCTGAATATTATGGCCATAATGATAACCATCCGTCAATGCCTTGATATTGGCTTGCGCAATAGCCGGCTTTTTGACGAATTTATTTTGCAGCATCTTCATCGCCGTGTCTATGGGACGGTCGAACAGCCAGCATACGAGTCCTAACGTGAACATGTTCTTACAGCGCAAGGCCGACTTGTTGTCCAGCCCAAATTCCGCCAGACCGTCGCGAACCATCGTCGAAACGGGAGCGGCAATAACCTGCTGGCTTTTTAACCCGAGTTCTTCAAAGGGGTCTTCGGTCTTAAATTCCGCCTTATCAAGATCCCTTTTCTGAAAAGAATCCAAATCAATAATGATGACCGAATCGGATTTTAAATTCTTCACATTCACCTTTAGCGCTGCGGGGTTCATCGCCACCAGCACATCGGCTTTATCTCCCGGCGTGAATATCTTCTTCGAGCCCAGATGCACCTGGAATCCCGATATTCCGCTCAACGAACCTTGGGGAGCCCTCACTTCCGCGGGATAATCCGGAAATGTCGAAATATCATTTCCGAAAATAGCCGACAGATTGGAGAATATCGTTCCGGTTAGTTGCATCCCATCGCCACTGTCTCCCGAAAAACGGATCACAATCTGATCCAGTGTCTTAACTTTTGTTTGTTCTGCCATGACAATTTTTTTCTATTCTTTATTTAGTTGATTATAAATAAGCAATTCCAATTTTTCCGCTAACGCTTTCGCATCACAACTTGTGTACATCAACTCTGCATTAAAACAGATCTTGGCCTGCTCATAAAACGGCCTGCGTTTATCCAGATTTTCTTTAATAAAATCGGTCAATTCCTTTCCCGAACGGTTTTGCAAAACCGGGCGTATCGTCTTGCTTGCCCGCAGACGCGCAGCAAGTCCCTCTACCGACACCTCCAGGTATACCGTCGTTCCTATATTATTCATAATGCCCATATTATCATTAAAACAAGGCAGGCCTCCCCCCGTTGAAATGACAACATTCTCAATTTCCGAAACCTCACACAATATACGATGTTCCATCTCCCTGAAACGGCTTTCCCCTTCGGCGGCAAATATATCGCCGACTTTCCTGTGATAACGGTTTTCTATAAAATGATCCGTATCAATATAGGAAAGATTCATCTGCCGCGCAAGAACCTTTCCAAGTGTGGTTTTACCTGCTCCCATATAGCCGATCAGGAAAATGCGTATCATCCGGTGTCCGTTCATAGCCGCAAAGATAATACATGTGGAGAGGAAAACAAAATAAGATTTAATTATTTGAAATTGATTATTATATTTGTACCGTTTTTTAATAATACATAATTGAATGTCGAAGAAAGCGAAACAAAAATATTATGTTGTATGGAACGGCGTTAATCCGGGCGTTTACAACAACTGGACCGACTGTCAACTCCAGATAAAAGGATATGTCGGGGCGCTATACAAATCTTTTGAATCAAAAGAAGAAGCGGAACAGGCCTTTTCGGAGTCCGCCTATAATTATATCGGCAAATCATCGAAACCGAACCGGATTCCGGACAAAAACGAAAAACTCCCGTACATACGGGAAAGTCTGGCGGTTGATGCGGCCTGTAGCGGGAATCCGGGAAATATGGAATACCGCGGCGTTTACGTAGAAACGGGACAGCAGATTTTTCACGTCGGCCCCCTGGCGCAGGGAACAAATAATATCGGCGAATTTTTAGCTTTGGTACACGGACTGGCGCTGTTCGGCAAGAACGGATGTAAGATGCCGATCTATTCCGACAGCCGGAATGCAATCCTCTGGGTGCAGCAAAAAAAGTGTAAAACCAAACTGGAACGCACTCCGGCAAACGCTCCCATATTCAACCTGATAGCGCGTGCGGAAAAATGGTTGCAGGAGAACGCCTACACGACGAAAATCCTTAAATGGGAAAC
>JAISYY010000139.1 GCA_031269635.1 Tannerella sp.
TCCGGCGGTTTGTTGCCATAGCGAAGGAGGTCCAGCCAGGCCGGTTGTTTGCCACGCAGGGAATCCGGCGAGCCGTTCACGTTCAGTTCAGTCAGCAGGTTGCCGGAGCAATCCAGTATCGACAGCGCTGTATTCCTACTGATATCCAGCGTTGTCAATTGGTTTTGATTACACCGCAGAACTGTCAATACGCTGTTTCGCTTTACATTCAGAGAAGTAAGGCTGCTCTTGTTACACTCAAGCAGGGTTACATCACCGCGGATAGTTACCCTGTGGTTTCCCGGTGTGCTGTAAGTATGATTAAAAGTATGGACGGCGCCGTTTCCTTCGAAACGATCCTTTTTAAAGTCGCCCCATGAAATGCCCACTTCCTTTCCTTTTTCCGCACACAGGAGGATCTCGCTTTCGTCAGTCTCCCACGTAAAAGTAATCACATTGCCGTCTTTTACACTGTCCAAACGGCAAGCCGACAGTAGCCACAGCCCGCTAAACAACAGGAACATCATCCTGTTGCGGAATCTCTCATACTTCTTCGGATATTCGTTTCTTCCCACGCTTAAACCCGCATACATGTCACTTGTTTTCAAATACTTTTCCATAATCTTAAAATTTTATAGTAAAAAAATGTTCCGATGAAGCCTTTTTTGCGATTTAAAGACCAGTCGAAATATGAACGTACAAAAGAATAATAAAAATTTTCTTTCCAATACCCCAAAAGTGGGGTTTTTTCAAAAATGTCAGAAAAATATTCCGTATCTTCGCCGGCAAAACAAATTATTTAAAAATAATGAAGAAAAGAATCAGTTTAATTATCGCATGTCTGTCATGCCTGTTGTGTCCGGTGGCGGCGCAGCAGGTGGAGCAGTTGTTTCCGGGCATCTGGAAAATTACGTATGGATGGCCGGAACGCTTCCGGCCGTCCGACTTTAAGGAAGCGCCGCTTGAAGACGGTTTGCGGAAACTGCCCGAAGCCGAAGCACCGGCCTTCGTGCATCAGATACGTTTCCGTCAGGCGCCGCGCGGAGCGGTAGCCGGTTTCCGGATCGAGGCGTCGGAAAAGATTTATGGCTTCGGCCTGCAAAGCAACACCTTCCAGCAGCGGGGCTTGCGCCGCGAAATCCGTATCAACGACAGTGCCGTGGGCGACATCGGCTTCGGCCATGCTTCGCTGCCGTTCTTTATTTCGTCGAAAGGATACGGCGTGCTGGTCAATACCGCACGCTATACCACCTTCTACATGACGAGCCAGCGCAAACTGACCGATACCGGCCGCGCCGGCGCCGGCGAGCCTGACCGGGCGGCTGCATCCTCGCCGGAAGAACTCTACAACCGGCTCATGACCGTGGCGCCCGACGAAGTGGAGTTCGTGGTCGACGGGTCGCAGGGCATGGAGATATATGTGTTTGCCGGTCCCACTGTCCGCGACGTCGTGCAGCGCTACAATCTCTTTTCCGGCGGCGGCACCCTCCCGCCCATTTGGAGTCTGGGACTGAAATACCGCGCCAAAAACACCTTTAACCAGGAACAGGTATTGAAGTTCATGAAATACTTCCGCGAAAACGAAATCCCCTGCGACATGTTCGGACTGGAACCGGGCTGGCACACGGCCGCCTATTCCTGCTCCTACGCCTGGAACCCGAAAAACTTTCCCCAGCCGGACAAACTGCTGGAGGCAACGCAGGAAATGAACTTCAAACTGAACTTGTGGGAACATGCCTACGTGCACCCCACCTCGCCGATATTTAAGGACATCGCGCCCTATTCGGGCGACTATACCGTCTGGAAAGGCGCCGTGCCCGACTTCATCCTGCCCGAAGCCCGCAGGATATTCAGCGACTATCACGAGGACCTGTTTGTCCGCAAGGGCGTGACCGGCTTCAAGCTGGACGAATGTGATAATTCGTTCCAGACGGCCTCCTCGGAACTGACCTTTCCCGACATCGCCCGTTTCCCGTCGGGCATCGACGGCGAACAATACCGCCAACTGTTCGGGCTGCTCTACCAGAAAACGCTGCTCGACATGTTTCGCCGCAACAACCGCCGCACCCTCCTCGACGTCCGGGCCTCGTACCTCTTTGCCTCGCCCCTGGCCAGCTCTATCTACACCGACATGTACGCCCATGCCGACTACGTGAAGATGATTCTCAACGCCGGCTTTTCGGGACTGAACTATTCGCCCGAGGTGCGCAACACGCGCTCGGACGAAGACCTCGTGCGCCGTTTGCAGACTACCCTCATGTCGTCGCAGATGCTGGTCAACTGCTGGTTTCTGAGCAATCCGCCCTGGTTTCAGTACGACACGGAAAAAAACAACCGCGACGAACTGCTGCCGAATTACAAAGAACTGGAACGGAAAGCCAAAAAGCTGATAGAGATCCGCATGAGCCTGATTCCGTATCTCTATGCCGCGTTTGCCGGATACCGTTTCGAGGGCATTCCGCCCTTCCGGTCGCTGATTCTCGACTGGCCGGACGAGGAGGAGGTGTGGGAAATCGACGACCAGTACATGATGGGCGACAACCTCATGTGCGCCCCTTTCCTCGACGGCGCCTCCACGCGAAAAATCTATTTCCCCCCCGGCAAGTGGTATGACTTCAACACGGGCACGCCCTACGAAGGCGGCCAGACCCTCGAAATCACCATGACGCTGGACGAGATACCCCTGTTCGTGAAGGAGGGGACGATACTGCCCCTGGCCCGGCCGGTGCAATACGTCACGCCGGAGACCGTTTTCGACGTGACCTGCCGCGTATATGGACGGCCGGCGCAACCGGCACGCCTTTTTGAAGACGACGGCTATACGTTTGATTTTGAAAAAGGTGCATACAGCTGGGTCGAACTGCACTGGGACGCGGCGAAGAAAAAGAATGCAGGCCGGGTGGTCACGTCCGGGAAGAATAAAGGGAAAATGTACCGGGTGACGGACTGGGTACAGTATTAAGTGATGAAATTGCGCGGTATGGTTTCGTGTCTTTGTGTTCATACCCGCAACTGCGGCAAACGTGTAAAAACATTCGGGAGATTTTCGGCAAGCGCCGAAAATCTCCCGAAGTTTTGCCTGCCTCTTACCTCTTGTTTGTTTTACATCGCTAAATAAACAAGATATAACGGTTAATTAAAGTGTTGTCCGGCGGGGGCAGGTTTATTTCTTCCGGCGGATGTCTTTGATGTCCAATATTACGGGTGGCGCTAAAGGAATGTCCCGGCCCGAACGTACCGTTGCGGGATATTCGGGAACGACATCATCCTGCAGGAACTGCGGGAAAGAATAGTCGAATCCGGCCAGCTTTTTGATGCGCCTTACCTGCGCCCAGCGGCTTGGAGCGTTGAAGTAAAGCACGTTGTTGTTCATGGAACTGTTATATTCCGGCCTCCAGACGCCTTTCCCGTACATGCATGCCCCTTCAAAAGTATCAACCATGTCGTATTTTGATATGTTTGCAAAACCTTTCCATGATGTCGATAGAATATCTTCATAGAAATCGACGTTTTCACACCAGCCGTAATTACTCTTGAAACTGTTGTATTCGTCTTTTTCTTCATCGGGAATCGTTTCATCCCGGTAATAAATGTATTCATCCATCAGTTTTGCAAAACCATGCCCTCCCGCTTCGTGGACAACTATTTCTTTGAAGGCGCTGCCTACCGGACACATGCTGATGGAAAAGCCGTTTCCGAAATCGGTAACGCTGTTTCCGGCATAACCCATCAGGCAAGTACCTGCGTATATGTACGCATTGATCGGCATGATGATCGTTATATCATTGATATCGGCGGTTGCCAGGTCGGAAATTTCATCGGCATATTCAACGACGGCGGCTGTATTGCAACTGATCCCGGTTGAACCGCTTCCCTCCCAAAGCGTTTCAAATTTTGTATCGACCTTCCTGTAGGGCGATTCTACGCTGATACCTTCCTCGTTGGACACGGCTACTACCATATATACGTTGAAATAATCCCGGTATTCCGTATAAGGGTAAACCGACAGGAAATGTTCGGTCGCCGCACGCATGTCCCGTTCGTATTTTCCCGTGCCTTTGACCATGTCTCCGGACGTGTATCCGTCGCCCATCATCACTAAGTTCACGCCGTTCCCGACGGTCGCGCTTTGCAATTTAACCACTTCCTTGTCGGAATAAAGTTTGGGCGTATATCCGCTTTGCGTGACCGTGATGCTTTCGCTCAGGCCCCCGGCGGAAATGTTAATCGTAGCCAGGCGCGGATTGCTGTCCGGATTTTCGGACGCCGAAATCTCTAATTGGGTATCCGTTTTGTCAACGGTAAGCCAGTCGCCGGTTTTTATGATACTGTATACCCATGAAGGCTGGTCGGTCGTGACGGTGACGGCGTCGGCCGAAGCGATGTCGGGCAAGTTCACCTCCGGGGTGGAGACGGCAAGGTACCGGCTTTCGGTGTTACATTCCCAGTTACCGACGCCGACGGCGCCATCCGATACGGTCATCGTTGCATTCAGCGTATAGAGGCTGTTTTTTGAAGCGTCGAAATCCTTCACAAGCAAAGACAGGTCATTTGTCACGCTTACGATGTTCCCGTCGTCAATTTCGACGTCTAATTTGAGGTTCTGTCTTGCGGACGGATCAAATCCCAGCAGACCGATCACTGCGGTAGCATAGAACGTGTTTTGGGACAGGGGAAAATAAACGGGCGAAGGATTCGAGAGCGCTCCCGTTTGCAGGTTAACTTCCGAGGCGACGCCTTCCAGCGCCGCGCGAACCGCCTTTACCCGGCTGATCATGGCGACAGGTTTGATGGCGAATGACAGTTTCAGGCTCCCGGTACGGCGAACCATCAGGGCCGTGTGCGGCGTATCCCGGTCCTGTTCCGTACGAACTTTTCCACAGTAGGAAAAGAACGTTCCCGGTGTAGTGGTTATCCCGGCGGCGTTCCCGGCAGCGGTGACGGTCGCCCTGTCGCCGGAGATTTGGATATGTTCCGCGTTGTTATAAACGAACAGCGTCGCCTCCCCCGGTTCCACAACAAGGCTGTTCGTTGCGCCGCTAAGGTTATTGAACTCCCGGATGAAACCGGAAAGAGAGACGACACGCGCCCGATAAGTCGAAAGCGCGTCGTCCATATCGTTCGGCCATTCCGTTGTCAGGATGATGCCGCCTTCGTCCGGATGCTGTGTGTTGTATTGTTCATCACAGCATCCGAAGAAAGCGATTATCAGGATGACAAGGAGAATATGTTTGACCTTGTCCATGGTAAACTATTTGGAATTTATGGGGGAAGGCGCTTTTTTGAACATGACTGCCGGTGCGCCGTCTATCCTTAAAATAGTTCCCTTCAGGAAGTTTTCCTTGCTGCCGGCATCGGGTGATGCTTTCACTTTTAAGGCAAAACCTTCGGTCGGCATCGGAGCGGAAGATGTTGACGTCAGCACGATTTTCAGGTTGAAATATCCATGCATTATGCTGAAGCCGGTACTGGTTTTCGCAACAAGACCCACGGCTACCGGGTTTCCGTTGTAAGAGCCGCTGAAGTCGAGCGTCTTTGTTGATGCATTATATTTCGCTTCCCAGTCCGGGGCGATTTCTGCTGTCGGCTCCGGCTGGGCCGCCTGGTTGATGGCGAGGGCGTTAAAATAGAAGTCTTTGCCATCCTCCGTAAAAACTTTCGTGTAATTATCGATTATAATTTTACCGCTTTTATAATCACAAAATACCGGAATTGCGTCATTTCCCCATGTTGAAATTTTGTAATAGTTCAGGCCGGAGGATGTTGTCAGCGGGGTTATTAAGCCTGACCATGAGCCGGGCGAACCGGAGGCAAGCGGCGTACTACCGTTTGCCGTAAAGTTACTTTCGCAGAACGATCCGAAAGGAGGTGTGCAAACGCTTTCACAACCCCATTCGCACGTAAATACGACAGGCCCGGAGTATGTCGCGCGAATGTTGTCGACGGTAACTCCCGTCGTATGATCCGTACCTGTAAAATTGGTAGTAATCGTGTAATTGTTACCGGAAGATTCAACCGTGAACGTGCCGCCCGTGATGCGGATAAACTTTTTGGTATTGAAATTATAAACAGTTGTCCCGCTCACCTCCGTATCACTGATTACTTTACCCGGCAGGAAAGTTCTTGCAACTCCCGAACTTGCCACGCTATAGGTGCCGGTTGTAAGTTTGAAATTATTAAAGCTGGACGGCAACGTGCAAAATCCTGAAATAAAAAGACCGACGTTTGTGTCGTAGTTATAAAGGTCAACAGAAAAATGTGCCGTTCCCGTATTAAGTTTATTGCCGAGATAGCTTCCTTCTGCATTTATGTAAACCGTCATCCCTTGGGACTGCGTCACGGACACGGTGGTGGGAGGGGCGTTTCCGGCCGTGATGATGATTGTTGCGTTACGGTCTGACGAACCGGTATTTGCACTGGCGCTGACTCTTAGCGTGTTGCCCTGTTTATTAAGCGTTATCCAGGAAGCCTCTGTTGTGGCGTTCCAGCTTGATGCGGTTGTGTTGACGTTTACCGTTTGTTCGCCGGATTCTCCTGCAGTAAACGAAAGCGATGACGGGCTGACGGACAGCGTATGCTGTTCGGCCTGCGTCACGGTCACCGTCTTTTCCGATGCACTTCCGGCTGTAATCCTTATCGTAGCGGTACGGGGCGACGAGCCGGTGTTTTTTGAGGAAACGGTTACGGTAAGCGTATTGCCCTGTTTGCCGAGGTTAATCCATGAAGAAGCGTCGGTTGTTGCATCCCAGCTTTGCGCACTGGTAGTAATGGCGACCGTTTTGCCTCCGGTTTCGTCGGCATCGTAGGAGAGCGATTCCGGAGTGACGGAAAGATTGTCTCTGGCAATCTGGGTAATCTTGATTGTAACAGGGTCGGCAGTCCCGGCGGAGATGGTAATCTCTGCCTGTCGCGGCTCTCCCGTTTCGTTGTACTTTTGAACCGAAATGAGCAGTTCGCCGATTTCTTTCTCGACGATTACCCAGTTGTCCGATACTTTAAAACCCCACGCATCGACGTTCGTGGTTACAGTGACAGTTTCTTTTTTCGTATCATCTGCTGTGAACGAAAGTCTTGTAAGCGATACCGACAGCGAGTCCGGTTCTTTCTCTTCGCAATTTGAGAATAACAACATGCTAAATGCCATAACGGCATACTTTAAAAAACTAAATCTAATGCTTTCCATAATCTGAAAATTTTGAATTAATAAAAATGTTATTGTAAAAGTTTTTCTTGCAATTTAAAATCCAATCGAAATCCGGGATGCAAAATAACAACAAAAATTCCCTTTCCAATACCCCAAAAGTGGGGTATTTTGAAGAAACGGTCGAAAATTTTGTGCAGGCATCGGAATACATACGGCAGCGGATATGGGATTGAGGGTTACGGGAATCTATTTATACGTTTCTACACGTTTTGTCGGTGTCAGGTGCGTGCGTCTGTATTCGACGCTCTTCACTACGTTTTCGGCGAGCCGACGGAAGGCGGCGCCTGTCATCGTATGAGGATCTAATGCAGCCGGGGCGCCGGCATCTCCGCTTTCGCAGATGCTTTGCACGAGGGGTATCTGTCCCAGCAGGGGGATATCCAGCTTTTCGGCTAACCGTTTGCCGCCTTCTTTCCCGAAGATGAAATACTTGTTCCCGGGCAGTTCTGCGGGCGTAAACCAGGCCATGTTTTCGACAAGGCCGAGAACCGGGACGTTTACCTTATCGCCGGTAAACATGCTGATACCTTTGCGGGCATCGGCAAGCGCCACTTCCTGGGGCGTCGTGACGACCACTGCGCCCGTGACGGCGAGCGTCTGTACGAGCGTAAGGTGGATGTCGCTCGTGCCCGGCGGGAGGTCGATGAGCAGGTAGTCGAGCGCTCCCCAGTTAGCATCTCCGATAAGCTGTTTGAGGGCGTTACTTGCCATGGCGCCACGCCACAGCACGGCGTCTTCCTTCCCGACAAAAAAGCCGATGGACAGGAGTTTTACCCCATAGTTGACGGCCGGTTGTATCAGTTCGCGGTTCCCCGTCTTTTCAAGGTGCGGCCGCGCATCTTCCACATTGAACATCTTCGGCTGTGACGGCCCGAATATATCCGCGTCGAGCAGTCCCGTATTATATCCCATGCCGGCAAGCGCCACCGCCAGGTTTGCCGATACGGTACTTTTCCCGACGCCGCCTTTGCCGGACGCGACGGCAATGATGTTTTTCACTTCCCGCAGCAGTTTCTCCGGTTCGGGACGTGCATCCTGTATGCTCCTGACCGATATGTTCCCCTTTATGTTTACTTCCGGTGAGATCCGGGTCAGGATAGCCGTTTCGGCCGCTTTGACGACGGATTTGATGAACGGGTCGTTCGGTTTTTCGAACAGGAGCGTGAACGAGACCTTATTGCCTTCGATGCGGATATTGTCTTCTACCATTCCGGCTTCAACAAGGTTTTTCCCCGTGCCCGGGTAACGTATTTTCGCTAAAGTTTCCAGTATTAATCCGGGATATAAATGCATGTGTATAATGGTTAATGGTTAATGATTAATGGTTAATGGAGGGGCGCTCCGGCGGCTGCGGTTATAGCTGCGGTAGGAGTCCGGTTCGATTTCTATGTCAGGCTCCGTCAGGCGGTCGCGGGGTTCGCATACGAAACGTATGTATTTAATGTTAAGACCGCGGTCGAGCCATTGCTGTTCATAATATGTGCGTATGGATAAAATCCCGTCTGCCGGGCATGACCGGTACAGGTCTTCCGTACAAACCTGTACGGGATATCCGTTTGCTTTTATCATTTCGCAAGTATAGGCATACATGAAATTGCTGTCCGTTTTGAGGTGTATGATACCGTCGCCGGACAGGATTTCACGATACAGGCGCATGAAGCGCGTACCCGTAAGCCGTTTGTTTACTTTTTTCATTTGCGGGTCCGGGAAGGTAAGCCATATTTCCGCTACCTCTGCGGGCGCAAAGAAGTGAGATATCAACTCGATACTGGTCCGCAGGAATGCGACGTTCTTCATTCCCTTTTCAAACGATTCCTTAGCGCCCGACCACATCCGTGCGCCTTTTATGTCGACCCCGATGAAATTTTTGCCGGGAAAGAGTTTCCCCAGCCCGACGGTATATTCGCCGCGTCCGCATCCGAGTTCGAGCGCCAGCGGATTGCCGTTTTTAAAAACATCCTCATTCCAGCGTCCTTTCAAGGGACATCCGCCTTCGGACTGTAATACGGCGAAAGGATACTGGAATACGTGCGGGAATCCCGCCATGTCATCAAATTTCTGCAGTTTGTTTTTTCCCATGAAAATTAAAGATAATCATGTCGCAAAATTAGTAAAAAAAATAAGTTATGTACAATACAGGGCTGTTTTTTTTGTCGCACCGGCGTTAAAATTTACTACTCACATCCATATACGGAACCGGGTAAGGCCGTCGGCTTCCGTCTGGAGTGAAAACGTGAAACCGTGCTGCGTCA
>JAISYY010000368.1 GCA_031269635.1 Tannerella sp.
GGATTCACGGAAGTGTCGTCGGATATGCGCGATATCGAACGGGAGATGTTTGCCGGAAATCCCCGTGCTATTCAGATTTTGAACATGTACAACTACCGGATAAAGAAATATGTCGGCGCATACTCGGCCGCGTTGGGCGGGCTTGATGTGCTTGCCTTTACGGGTGGCGTCGGCGAAAATCAGTGGACAACCCGTGCCGAAGTCTGTAAAAACATGGAATATATGGGTCTCCTGTTTGATGAAGAAAAAAACAGGAATGCACGGGGCTGTGAAATCGTCCTCAGCAAACCGGAAAGCAAGGTGAAAGTGGCAGTCATTCCTACGGACGAGGAATATATGATAGCATACGATACGCAGGTTATCCTGGAAAATAACAACAAATAAATCCTCTCACGGCTTAAAGATGAAAGTGGCTCCTGCGCACGCAGGAGCCACTTTTTTTTCGGTGAGAATAATTTTATCCTATTCTTCCGTAAAAAAAATGCAGAAAAATTTGTTTTTTGGAAAAAGATTACATATATTTGCTCGCGATTGAGGCGCATTTGTATTTATTACAATACTGTTATAATAATAAAACTGGGCTGAATTTTGTATACTGTGAAATGATTTTACATATGAGACACGAGTTTTTACCGGTACGAATATTTCGATTTTATCTGGAGGGTTTCAGATCGATGGATCTTGGACGTACCCTTTGGGCGTTGATACTGATAAAGTTGTTTATCATGTTTGTTATTCTTAAAATTTTCTTTTTCCCCCGTTACCTGAATCAGTTTGATTCGAAGGCCGAGAAAGAAGATTATGTTTCAAAAGAGTTGGTAGAAAGATCTTTAAATCCTTAAATATATAAATAATTATGATTGAAAATCTGGATTCTTCTTTAGTAGATTGGTCGCGTGCGCAATTTGCGATGACGGCCATTTATCACTGGCTGTTTGTCCCGCTTACGCTGGGGCTTGGATTGATTATGTCTATAATGGAAACTTTCTATTATAAGACAGGGAATGTGTTTTGGAAAGAAACTGCAAAGTTTTGGATGAAGTTATTTGGAATTAACTTTGCAGTTGGTGTTGCAACCGGATTGATTCTGGAGTTCGAGTTTGGAACCAACTGGTCAAACTACAGTTGGTTTGTAGGAGATATCTTCGGCGCTCCGCTTGCAATCGAAGGTATCATTGCGTTTTTTATGGAAGCGACGTTTATCGCGGTTATGTTTTTCGGCTGGAATAAAGTTAGCCGGGGCATGCACTTGACGTCCACGTGGTTGACTTTTGCGGGGACTGCAATTTCCGCTTTATGGATTCTGGTAGCGAACGCCTGGATGCAATATCCGGCAGGTATGGGGTTCAATCCTGATACGGTTCGTAATGAAATGCAGGACTTCTGGGCAGTGGCGGCGTCTCCTGTTGCTATTAATAAGTTTTTTCATACGGTTTTATCGGGACTTATGCTGGGCGGTTCGTTTGTAACGGGTATCAGCGCCTGGTTCCTGTTGAAGGAAAGGCATCGGAAGTTCGCTTTGTCAAGTATGAAAATTGGTGCGGTCACGGGGCTTGTTTCGGCATTGTTGCTCCTTGTCACCGGCGACAGTTCTTCGAAAAATGTGGCAAAATACCAGCCCATGAAGCTCGCTGCTATGGAAGGGCTGTATAATGGTTACGAAGGAGTGGAACTTATCGGCATCGGTGTTCTGAAGCCATGTGTTGAAAATGTGACGGATAACAATGATGCGTTTTATTTCAAAATCCCGTTTCCGAAAATGTTATCGTGGCTTGCTACCGGCGATGTGAATGCGTACGTGCCCGGCATGAACGATTTGCTCAAGGGCGGTTATAAGACAGACACGGGTATCGCTTTGTCGGCCGACGAAAAAATCAGGCGGGGAAAGGTTGCCATAAGAGCGTTGGCCGATTACCGGGCAGCCGCCAAGAATGGCGATCCCCAGAGCGCCAGTCTGGCAAGGGCGGCTCTTGAAAAGGATTTTGATTATTTCGGATACGGCTACATCAACAATCCGAAAGATCTGGTTCCACCGGTGCAGTTGACGTTTTATTCATTTCATATCATGGTTATCCTGGGCGCCTATTTCATCTTATTTTTTATTGTAATATGCTGGTTAGGCTGGAAGGACAAGTTGAATAAACGCTGGTTACACTGGGTTTCGCTGTGGTCGATTCCGCTTGCGTATATCGCCGGTCAGGCCGGATGGGTGGTTGCCGAAGTAGGACGCCAGCCGTGGGCTATTCAGGATATACTGCCGGTCACGGCAGCCATATCAAAATTGCCGACTGCTTCGGTTGTACTTACGTTTTTCCTGTTCCTGATTCTTTTTGCGATCATGCTCGTGGCGGAAATACGGATTTTGGTGAAAGCCATTAAGAAAGGCCCGGATCCGGCAGTTGATACAAATTCATAAAAAATTTAAGAACATAATTACGATAACAATATGAACGATTATATATTTTTGCAGCATTACTGGTGGTTTTTAATATCACTGCTTGGAGGACTTCTTGTACTGTTACTTTTTGTTCAGGGAGGTCAGTCGCTTCTTTTCGTGTTGGGAAAGAATGAAAATGAGCAGAAGATGCTCGTTAACTCTACCGGGCGGAAATGGGAATTTACGTTTACTACGCTGGTTACTTTCGGCGGCGCTTTTTTCGCATCCTTCCCGTTGTTTTATTCAACGAGTTTCGGCGGCGCATACTGGGTATGGCTTCTGATCCTGTTATGCTTTGTTTTGCAGGCCGTATCGTACGAATTTCAGTCGAAGAAAGGCAATCTGCTGGGTAAAAAAACATATCAGATATTTTTAATACTCAACGGAATATTGGGGCCTGTCCTGATAGGGGCGGCTGTCGGTACGTTTTTCAACGGGGCTGAGTTTGTTGTTAACAAGGCGCAACTTACGGAGATCAGTATGCCGGTGATTTCCACCTGGGCGAATCCGTTGCACGGCCTGGAGGCTGCGTTTGTGATCTGGAATCTCCTCCTTGGACTGGCGGTGTTCTTTTTATCGCGCGTCCTGGCTATTCTGTATTTCATTAATAACATTGATGACGACGTTGTTAGAGCGCGTTGCCTGAAGCGCCTTCCGATCGAAGCCGGACTGTTCCTTGTGTGTTTCCTTACTTTCTTTGTACGTTTGCTTATCGCCGAAGGGTTTGCGGTAGATCCGGTTACGGGAGAGGTGTTTATGGAGAAATACAAGTATTTTAGCAACTTCGTACAAGTGCCTGCGGTGGGAGCTATTCTTCTCATCGGCGTTGTTCTCGTATTGTTTGGAATCGCCAAACCGCTTATATGGAAAAGCACGAAAGGTATATGGTTCTCCGGGACCGGCGTTGTATTGACGGTTCTTGCGCTTTTGCTGTCTGCCGGATGGAATAATACGGCATATTATCCTTCGCTGGCGGACCTCCAGAGCTCCCTTACGATAACGAATAGCTGTTCCAGCCTGTTCACGCTTAAAGTGATGACATACGTTTCGTTTTTCATTCCTTTTGTCCTTGCTTATATCTTTTATGCATGGCGTTCGATCGACCTGCATAAGATTACGAAGGAAGAAATGAAGAGCGGCGGTGACGGGCAAGAAGTTTACTGATCAGATGGTTTCTGTTATTTCCTGTATGGTTTTCCGGTTTGTGACCGTTTCCAGGTCATGAGCCGGATAGCCTATGGGAGTCATTGCAACGGGAATCAGATTGGCGGGCAGGTTGAACAGCTTGCGGCATAATTCCACGTCGAAATTGCAAACCCAACAGCTTCCCAAACCCTGTTCCGAAGCGGCCAGTATAAGGTGCTCGAAGGCAATTGCAATGTCTATGTCGCAGTGGTCTTTGCCGTCGGGGTTACGTTTCCATGACAGATGGGTATCTCCTAAAGCCATAATGTACAAAGGGGCGGAAGAAAACCATTCCCTGCCATAACATTGATACAACAGCGCTTTCTTTTCGGGAGATTTCACGATGATGAATTTCCAGGGCTGGGCGTTTACGGCAGAGGGCGCCAATCGTGCACATTCCAGTAAATAATCAATTTTTTCCTGTTCTACACTGTCCGGTAAGAACTGTCTTAGGGAGCGTCTTTTGGATATAAGTTTCAATAGTTCCATAATATAAATAGTTACAAAAACGTTTTAAGTTCCAATTTGTCGCCGTCCCATTCCGCATAAGAAAAATGCTGCATCCAGTCTCCTGTGATAAGTAAACGCGCTTCTGCAGGGGATAATTTTTTGTCGAGCAGCACATGAAGATGTCCGAACATGAAAAAATCAATGTCGGGATGTGTCTGCAAGTATGATTCGGCAAAAGCTTCCAGGTGTTTTGCGCTGCTTGCCTGCCGCCGTTCCAGTTGTTCTTTGGCGGCAAGCCCGTTCTTGCGGCTGTTTAGCGACCAGCGGCGGGCAAATCCGAATGTCCAGCGCGGATGAATGGTTACGTACAGAAACTGGCAGATGCGGTTTCGGAAGATACGTTGTATGATGCGGTATGATCGCGGACGGTATCCGACCTCGTCACCGTGACCGAGAAAGAACTTCTTGCCGAAAAGCTCGACGGTAAACGGCTTGCGGTGTATAACCGCTCCTGTTTCCGCAGGAAGATAGTCAAACATCCATATATCGTGATTGCCGGTCAGCAAGTGTATTTCTATGCCGAGGTCGGACAGTTCCGCCAGTTTGCCGAGAAAGCGGACGTGTCCGCGCGGCACGACATATTTATATTCGTACCAGTAGTCGAAAACATCTCCCAGGAAATAGATTGCAGCGGCATCATTTTTAATGCGGTCCATCCACCGCACTAACTTTTTTTCCGCTTCCGTCGTGTTTGGCATATAGCGGTTGCCAAGATGGATGTCGGATACAAAGTATATTTTTTTTTGCGGCGCATTCATCATAATAAGCCTAATTCGAGCTTTGCCTCTTCCGTCATCATATCCTTGTCCCATTCGGGTTCAAAAACGAGGTTTATCTGTGCACTTTTGACGCCGTCAATACTTTCTACTTTCTGGCGTACGTCTTCAATGATAAAGTCGGCTGCCGGACAGTTGGGCGCCGTGAATGTCATGTCAATGGCCACGTTCCCGTCTTCGTCAATATCAACTTTATAGATAAGCCCAAGATCGTATATGTTTATGGGTATTTCGGGGTCGTATACGGTTTTGAGCGCTTTGACTATTTCTTCTTCCGTTTTCAGAAATTCATTTTCCATTTTTATAATCTCCCTTCGTCGGCGTAACTGTAATAATGTTTATCACTTATGATAATGTGATCGAGCAGTTGCATGCCCATAAGTTTCGCCACTTCATTAACCCTGGATGTCAACGAATCATCGTGCTGACTGGGAAACAAGTTCCCGGACGGATGATTGTGGCATAATATAATGCCATGACAGGTCGTATTTATGGCAGCTTTCATTATAAACCGCAGGTCGGCGGAAGTTTCGCCCAATCCGCCCTGGCTGATTTTCGTCTTTTCGATAACTTTAGCCGCACTGTTTGTGTATGCGACCCATAGTTCTTCGTGCAGGATGTCGCACAGCAGGGGATAAAACAACAGGAAAGCGTCGTTGCTGGTGCGTATGGATTCACGCTTTACCGGTTCGGCCGCTCCTTTACGCCGCCCGAGTTCCATGGCGGCGGCAATGGCAATGGCTTTTGCCTGACCGATGCCCTTATAATTCATCAGCTCTTTTACGGATAGCTTCCCCAGGTTGTTAAGGCTGTTTGAAACTTTGTTCAGGATACGCTGTGACAGTTGAACAGCCGTTTCCTCGTTATTGCCCGATCCGATTAGTATGGCAATAAGCTCGGCATCGCTCAAAGAGGAGACGCCATGAATCAGCATTTTCTCGCGCGGACGGTCTTCCGCCGCCAACTCCTTTATGCTGAGTCTCCCTTGAGCGCTGTCCATCTTATTTGGAGCTTATGCGTCCTACATAAGAGCCGTTGCGGGTATCGACTTCTATCTTTTCGCCGGCATTTATGAACAAAGGTACGCGCACTTCGGCGCCTGTTTCGACGGTTGCCGGTTTAAGCGTATTGGTAGCGGTGTCGCCTTTTATCCCGGGTTCGGTGTAGGTGACTTCCAGGACAACGTGTGCCGGGAGTTCGCATGTCAGGATGGTTTCGCTTTCCGCATGTACCATGGCTTCCACCGTGTCGCCTTCTTTCAGGAACTGTACGCCGTCGATGCTCTCGCCCGGTATGGAGATCTGCTCAAACGTTTCGGGGTGCATGAAATTGTATCCCATGTCGTCCTTATAGAGGAACTGGTATGGGCGGCGTTCGATGCGGACTTCGTCCACTTTCACGCCGGCGTTCCAGGTTTTGTCAATGACACGCCCGGTCGTAACGTTTTTAAGTTTTGTACGTACGAAAGCCGGGCCTTTACCCGGTTTTACATGAAGAAATTCAACAATGAAAAAATAGTTGCCATCAAGATCAAGGCACATTCCGTTTCTAAAATCTGCTGTTGTAGCCATATTATGTATTTACAGTTAAGTTATTTAAATTCCGGTACAAAGATAGTACAAGCCGTGGGTAATACAAAATAAAGCGGTTTATTTTTATTACCGGGGCGTCCCTACCCCATTAACAAGGTTGCCGCGGCCATGTAGATGAGCATGCCGATGATGTCGTTGGAAATCGAGATAAACGGCCCCGTTGCGATGGCGGGGTTGATTTTGAATTTATCCAGAATCATCGGCACCAGCGTCCCGAATGTACTTGCAGAGATTACGACGGCAAACAGACTGATGGACACCGACAGTGTGATACGATGGTCCCCAAGCGTGAAATAATTGTAGATAAATACGATGAGGCTTATTATCGCCGCGTTAATCAGGGCCACTGCCGCTTCCTTGAATACCTGCCGGAACACCTGGTTATGCTTCAGGCTGTTGTTCGCAAGTCCCTGCACCACGATGCCCGAAGACTGGAGGCCTACATTCCCGCCCGTTCCACCGATAAGGGGTATAAAAAGCGCCATTTTAGGGTTGGCGGCAAACCCGCTTTCGAAGCCGCCGAGAATCATGGAGTTGCTCAGCCCGCCGATCATTCCGAAAAGGAGCCACGGCAGACGTGCTGCGGTCTGCATCAGTATGTTGTCTGACGTTTCCACATCCTGCGAGATACCGGAGGCCAGCTGGTAATCGCGTTCGTGATGTTCTTTTACTTCATCCATCACATCGTCGACCGTTATGTGTCCCAGCAGTCTTCCGATGCTGTCGGTCACGGGCAGGGAGACAAGGTCGTATTTGGAAATCAGTTCCACGACTTCTTCCGTATCGGCATTATCCTGTATCGAAATGGGGTCTTTCTGCATGACGTGTTTTATTTTGGAAACGGAAGGGTTCGTGATGAGTTTCTGCAGCGGCAGCACGCCCCGCAGGCGTTCGTCGTCGTCAATGACGTATACATTATATATTTCGTCCATGTTTTCGTCTTCGGCCTGTTTCCTCATTTCTTCGATGCACTGGGGCATGCTCCAGTTTTCGTTGACCACGATCATCTCGGTGCCCATCAATCCTCCGGCCGTATCCTCGTCATATCTCAAGAGGTCGATGATGTCGCCGGCCTGTTCCACGTCGTCGATATGCGAAAGGATTTCTTCCTGCCGTTCTTCGTCCATGTCACGCATCAGCTCGACGGCGTCGTCCGTATCCATTTCGTTTACGAATTGCTTGGCAATCAGTTTGTTTGGCAATTCCTTCAGGAGTTTGCGCCGGTCGTCTTCTTCGAGTTCCATCAGGACGTCGGCTGCTTTTTCACCGTCTAACAGGAGGTAGAGGTATATCGCTTCTTTCAGCGTGAGTTCCTTATAGAGTTCCGCTATATCGGCAGGGTGCAGGTTGTCCAGTATTTCCGTTGCCTTTTTCTTGTCTTTGCTATTGATGACGTCTTTCAGCTCATCAATGTATTCTTTGGTCAGTTCCGTAATCATGATGTCTTAATGTTTTTACAGCTCCGGTTTTATATCTGTTTCTTCCAGATGTTTGCCGGTTATTAATGTTAGTTCAATAAACTGTTCGATGGATAACTGTTCCGGTCTTTTATCGAATATGGGTAGCGTAAAATACGGACAGTTGTTGCCTAACAAAGGTTTCATCGAATTTCTTAATGTTTTCCGCCGCCGGTTGAAGGATGTTTTGACTACTTTTTTATAGAGGGCCTCATCACAACCTAATTCGGTACGGTTGTTCCGTGTCATGCGTATAACCGCACTTTTCACTTTCGGCGGAGGGTCGAAGACCTCTTCACTTACGGTAAAAAGGTATTCCACGTCGTACCAGGGTTGTATCAGGGCGCTCAGTATGCCGGAATTTCTGCTGCCGGGGGCGGCCGAAAGACGTTCGGCGACTTCTTTCTGAATCATGCCGGAACAGCACACGGCGAGGTCGCGGTATTCAAGCGTTTTCAGGAAAATCTGGCTTGCTATGTAGTAAGGATAGTTGCCTATGATGCAGAATTTCGTACCGTACAGGCGTTCCGGTTTCATTTTTAGGAAATCTTCGGCGTATATGCGTTCCGAAAGGGCCGGGAAATGTTGTTTGAGATAACTGACGGATTCCGGGTCTATCTCTACGACAGACAGGTCATGTCCTTCATTGAGCAAAAAGCGGGTAAGCATACCGGTCCCGGCGCCTACTTCCAAAACAGGCAAGCCACGGTATGCGGACAGCGTTTCTGCTATACGCTGCGCAATTCCAGGGTCTTTCAGGAAATGCTGTCCCAAAGACTTCTTCGGCCGGATGATCGTCATCAGTTTTCAATTTGTTTGATGCTGTTTTTAATTTACACATGCGGAAAACAGGCTACACAAAGGCGATTTGCAATAAAAAGTTAACTTTTATTTTGCATTGCGTTCGGTTTGCGCTATCTTTGCGGGGACAAAGATATAAATAATAATTTAAGTATTGCATGGATTTCAGACAAATCTTCCGGAAAACGCTTCAAATATTGTTTCCCTTAACCTTGGGAATAGTTCTGTTATGGTACCTGTACCGCAATCAGGATGTGAGTGATATTATGCACGTGGTGAAGAAAGGGGTGCGTTATGACGTCATCCTCCTTTCGCTGGTTTTTGGCCTGGCGGCCAATACCGTTCGCGGCCTGAGGTGGAGCATGCTGATCGATTCGTTGGGCAAACGGGTGAACAGGAAGAATGCAATATATGCCATCTGGGGCAATTATGCCATAAATATGGCGCTTCCGCGCGTAGGTGAACTGTGGCGCTGCGGCGTCATGTCGAGATATGAAAAGATCCCTTTTGCAAAGTTGCTGGGCACGCTGTTTGTCGACCGTATAATGGATACGCTGGTGGTTGCGCTGCTTACGTTATGTTTGTGCGTTTTCAATATCGGTTTTTTCAGGGCTTTTTTCGCTGAAAATCCTCCCGTAATGATTTCAGTTCTTTATGCGCTGGCCTCGTCCGTATGGACGTATGCGGGGCTGGCTGTGCTGCTGTCGGCGCTCTGGCTTGTGTTCGTGCGACTGAAGCATCTGACGGCTGTAAGGAAGGTGGCGGAACTGTTCCGGAATATATGGGAAGGGATTAAGAGTTTATGGAAGATTGAGTATAAGATGCGTTTTCTTATCCAGACACTGTTGATATGGACCGGTTATTTCCTTTATTTTTATATTACCTTTTTTGCCTTCGACTTCACGAAAGACTTAGGTGTCCGCATCGCGCTGATAGCTTTTGCAATGAGCAGCATAGGAGTCGCAGTGCCGGTGCAGGGAGGTATCGGGGTATGGCATTTCATGGTCATATCGACGCTCGTCGCTTTCGGAACGGATGTTTCCGATGCCGGTGCATTTGCCATGGTTGTTTTTGCGATACAGACCGTGTGGGTCATCCTGACGGGTTTGTTTGGTATCGTGGCATTGTCGGTGATAAATAAAGGTGAGAAAATGAACGCCGGATGTTGATAACTTTAAAATAAAACTTTATAAAATGGGAATCATGGCAGCAGAAGAAATTAAGACACTCAGTCCCCAAACGGTATGGGGATACTTTTATGAGCTTACGCAAATACCGAGGCCGACCGGCCGGATGGAGGCCGTCACACGGTATATTGTTGATTTTGGGAATAACCTTGGCCTCGAAACAAGGCAGGATGCGACCGGCAATATTGTCATACGCAAGCCTGCCACGCCGGGTTTTGAGAACCGGAAGACCGTAACCCTGCAGGCTCACCTGGATATGGTGCCTCAGAAAAACAGCGATGTCCCGCACGATTTCATGCGAGACCCTATAACGGCCTATATCGACGGGGACTGGGTCCGGGCGCGTGGCACGACGCTTGGCGCGGATAACGGGATTGGAGTAGCCATGGCGATGTCGGCGCTGGCCGGTGACAACCTGCAGCACGGGCCGCTGGAGGCGCTGTTTACCGTCGATGAAGAGGTCGGGATGGACGGCGCCAACGGTTTAAAGCCGGGGTTTGTGCAGGGTGAAATCCTGTTGAACTGCGATTCGGAGGAGGAAGGGAAACTTTTTGTAGGCTGTGCGGGGGGCGCCGACTTGAATATTTCTTTCCAGTACAGGAAGGGCGCTCCTTTGATAGACGGGGATGTTGCCGTGAGCCTGTTCCTGTCCGGGCTTAAAGGCGGACATTCCGGCGTTGACATCCATTTAGGCCGGGCTAATGCCAACAAGCTGATGTTCCGTTTCCTGAAGGAAGCCGTACGCAGTTACGGCGCCCGCCTGGCATCCATAAGCGGCGGATCGCTCCGGAATGCCATACCGCGCGAAGCGAAAGCCGTTGTTACGCTCCCGAAGGATAATGTGGAGACGTTGTGGGAACTGGTTGCCGACTATCAGGATCTTTACCGCGCCGAGTATGCCGGTATCGAAGACGGCATACGTTTTACGGCCGGGATGGCGGAGGCCCCGTATATCCTTATCCCCGAAGAAATCCAGGATGACTTGATAAATTCGGTGGAAGCGTGCCGGGACGGGGTTGCTACCATGTTGCATGATTTCCCGGGCATCGTCGAATCATCGTCAAACCTTGCCGTCGTCGAATCGTCCGAAGGGTTGATCGAGATAAAGATCCTGGTGCGCAGTTCGTCGGAAAGCCGGAAGACCGCATTGCTGTCGTCGCTCGAAAGCGTATTTTCACTTGCCGGGGCCAGGGTCGAATATGGCGGGGCGTATAACGGCTGGCAACCGGATGCCGGCTCTCCGATACTGGAAGTCATGGAAAAGGTGTACGGGGAAATGTACGGGAAGAAACCCGGCGTGACGGTCATGCACGCCGGCCTTGAGTGCGGAATCATCCAGGGCGTTTATCCCGGCATGGACATGATTTCATTTGGCCCCGACCTCAAGCACCCCCATTCTCCCGATGAGGCGGTAAGCATCTCGTCGGTAAGCCGGGTGTGGGAATACCTGAAATCGACGCTGGCGAACATTCCCGCCCGGTAAAATGCATCTGGGATTCGGTTCAGTTTGTCGCAGGATAAGAGGTTTCGTTTACATGGCGATGAACACGTTGTACTAATTCGTCTCCGGAAATGGCATGACATTTCAATTCCTGTTCGCATGTAAACGGGAATCTGTTGACCGCCGGAAGCGCGGTAATAAATGCACAGTGCACCATTCACGGCAAGGGATTGTATACCGGAAGCAAGACGGTGACATTCATCATCGCACGCTGATACACACGGCGCATGAGATACATATAAAAGTTCTTCGACGTATTGACTTGCACGTAAAAAAACAGTATTTTTGCCGGACAATCAAAATTTTTCCGAAGATGAAATATTTTAATATAGCAGGGCCATGTAACAGTTTGGAACATTACATGATAGACTCCTCCTCCCGCCTGCAGGGTGTGGAGCAGTTGATAGACAGGGAACAGTATTTTGTGATTCACGCCGCGCGGCAGAGTGGGAAGACGACCTACTTGAAAGATCTGACCAAACGCCTTAATGCGGAAGGGCGGTATTATGCTTTGTATTGTTCGCTGGAAAGCGTGCAAAACATTATTAAGCCGGAAGAAGGGATACCTGCGGTTATCCGGAGTCTGTATTCATTTTTGAAATATACGGCCATTCCCAATACGGGCAGATTTGTTTCGGATGCCGATTATGCCGATTATAATAATGTATTGCGGACTTCTTTAACCGATTATTGTATGGTACTCGACAAACCGCTGGTGATTTTCTTTGATGAAGCCGATTGCCTGAGCGATGACACCTTAATCTTATTTCTCGGGCAACTACGGGCAGGTTATAACGAGCGAAGTACTACGCCTTTCGTCCATTCCGTAGCCCTGGTGGGTATGCGTAACATCCGCGACTACAAAGCCCGGATTCGACCTGACAGCGAAACGCTGGGCAGCGTAAGCCCGTTCAATATCGTTACAGAATCGCTAACATTAAAAAACTTCACCAAAGAAGAAATTACGCAACTCTACAAACAGCATACCGATGAAACGGGACAAGTGTTTGAGGAAGACGCCATTGAATGGGTTTGGGAACAAACACAGGGGCAACCCTGGCTGGTGAATGCGATTGCCCGCGAAGTAATTGAGAAAATCCTACATTCGGACTACACAAAACCCGTTACGGCGGAACGGGTAAACGACGCCATTCAAAATATCATCCTCACCCGCCCGACGCACATTGACAGCCTGCTCGAACGGCTGAAGGAAGACAGGGTGCGCAGAATCATAGAACCGATGATTCTTGGAGAAGAGTTTATCAATAAAGAATCGGACGATTTTCTGTACACCCGCGACTTGGGACTGATTCGCACGGTTCATGCGCGGATAGAACCTGCCAATCCGATTTATGCCGAAGTGATTGTTCGCAAGCTTTCTTCCAACACTCAAGAGGCGCTGGAAAACCCAAAATATCCCTATCAGATGCCGCGCTACCTGAAAGACGGACGCATTGACATGGATTTCCTGATGCGCGATTTCCAGCAGTTCTGGCGCGAGAACAGTGAGATATGGGAAGAACGTTTCGATTACAGGGAGGCTGCACCACATTTGGTAATGATGGCATTTCTGCAGAGAGTTGTCAACGGTGGCGGACAGATCATCCGGGAAATGGCTTCCGGCTCCGGCCGTCTCGACCTCTGCCTGGTTTACGAAAACCGGAAGTATCCGATAGAACTGAAGATCCGTTACGGGAAAAAGTATCCGGAAGAAGGTCTCACGCAAACCGCCCGTTACATGGATGTCCATGACTGTAAGGAAGGTTGGCTGGTGGTTTTCGACCGCCGCACCTCAATCAAGTGGAGCGACAAAATCTACCTGAAAAAGAAAACGGTGGACGGGAAAACGGTTACAGTTGTGGGAGTTTAGGGGAATTAAGAATTAAAAATTAGGCATGCAAGTCAACTTTAGGATTACATGCTTTTTTTGCAGGAACAGTCGCCGCCGCAGGAAGTAATCGTACGCTACCGCTCCCCGTCGCCCGCAATAAAAATAAATAGATGAATTTATTTTGTATTACGTCCGGCTTGCATTATCTTTGCCGCTTACAATTATTCATTATAACTTCCCTGAAAACAAATATGGACAAGGATGTAAAAAGCGATAACGGGTATATTTTCATAAAAGGCGCACGTGTTAACAATCTTAAGAATATAGATGTTAAGATCCCCCGGGATAAGTTTATCGTCATAACCGGTTTGTCCGGCAGCGGCAAATCCTCCCTGGCATTCGACACTTTGTATGCCGAAGGGCAGCGGCGATATGTGGAGAGCCTCTCGTCGTATGCACGCCAGTTTCTGGGCCGGATGAGCAAGCCGGAGTGCGACTATATTAAAGGTATACCGCCCGCTATTGCGATAGAACAGCGGGTGAGCGTGCGCAATCCGCGTTCGACGGTCGGCACGTCGACGGAAATATACGAATACATGCGGCTGCTTTACGCCCGTATCGGCAGGACCTTTTCCCCGGTGTCGGGTGAGGAGGTCAGGAAACACCAGGCCGGTGACGTCGTGGACAAAGCCTTGTCGTATCCCGAAGGCACGCGTTTTGCCGTTTATGCCCCGCTGGTGATTTCCGGAAAGCGGACGCTGAAGGAACAGTTGGAAATTCTCCGTAAGGAAGGATATACGCGCCTGGAAATAAACGGGACGGTATACCGCATACAGGAGGCGCTTGAGGACGCAAAACTTCTTAAATCCAGGCACTCGGGCGTGGAAATCCTCATCGACCGTTTGACCGTGTCGGGCGACAAGCTCCTCCGCAGCCGTCTTGCCGATTCTGTGGAAACAGCCTTTTTTGAAGGCCATGATGTCTGCCGCCTGAAAGTGTATACGCCGGAGGGAACGGAAGTTTTCGAGTTTTCAAAGAAATTTGAAGCCGGCGGCATAACGTTTGAAGAACCGTCGGATATGATGTTTAACTTCAATAACCCCCTCGGCGCATGCCCGGTATGCGAAGGCTTCGGCAAGGTAGTCGGGGTGGACGAGAACCTTGTCATCCCGGATAAAAACTTGTCCGTGTACGACGGGGCCGTCGTCTGCTGGAAAGGCGAAGTGATGAGTGAATGGAACAGGGAGTTCATCACCCGGAGCGCCAAATATCAGTTCCCGGTACACCGGCCTTATTATGATCTTACGGAAATAGAAAAAGCGCTGTTGTGGCACGGCGCGAAAGACGTCTCCGGTATCGACAGCTTTTTCAAACACCTGGAAAGCAACCTCTACAAGATACAGTACCGCGTCATGCTCGCACGCTATCGCGGCAAGACGGTTTGTCCTTCGTGCAAAGGCGGCCGCCTGAAGCAGGCAGCCATGTATGTAAAAGTAGGAGGGAAGGATATCTCCGAACTGGCCGGTATGCCGGTTAGTGAACTTAAACCGTTTTTTGATAACATGGAACTGAACGCAACGGAAACCCTTATCGCCAAACGCTTGCTTGCCGAGATAAAAAACCGGTTGCAGTTTTTGCTCGACACAGGATTGGGTTACCTGACGTTAGACCGCCTTTCGTCGACACTGTCGGGCGGCGAAAGCCAGCGTATCAGCCTTGCCACGTCGATCGGAAGCAGCCTTGTCGGATCGCTCTATATCCTGGACGAACCGAGTATCGGGCTTCATTCGCGCGATACGGGTATGCTCATCGAGGTATTGAAACAGCTCCGGTTGCTTGGCAATACCGTCGTTGTCGTGGAGCATGACGAGGAGATAATCCGTGCGGCGGATTATATCATCGACATCGGCCCTGATGCGGGACGCCTTGGCGGCGAAGTGGTGTACCAGGGCGCAGTTGCAGACTTGCAGCAGCGGAGCGACAGCCATACCGTGCGTTACCTCACGGGAGAAGAACAGATAAAAACGCCCGCATATACACGCCCCTGGAACCAGTATATAGAAATAAAAGGAGCGAGGAAAAACAACCTCAAAAACATAAACGTCAAGTTCCCGTTACACGTGATGACGGTTGTCACCGGCGTGAGTGGTTCGGGGAAAAGCTCGCTGGTGAGGGACGTTTTTTATGAAGGAGTGAAACGCATTATTGACGATGCCCCGCCTTCGGTCGAGTGTGCTTCGATCGGCGGCGACGTCCGGCAGATAAAAGCCATTGAGTTTGTCGACCAAAATTCGATCGGTAAAAGTTCGCGCTCCAACCCGGTGACTTATACCGGCGCATACGATGAGTTGCGGAAGCTTTTCGCCGGACAGCCCCTCTCGAAGCAAATGGCCTACACGCCCGCATATTTTTCGTTCAACAAAGAAGGCGGACGCTGTGAAGAATGTAAAGGCGAAGGACGGATAACGGTCGAGATGCAGTTCATGGCAGACATCATGCTGGAATGTGACGCCTGCCACGGAAAACGTTTCAAACCGGAAGTGCTGGAAGTCGAATATCACGGCGTCAACATCTTCGACATGCTCGATATGACGGTCAACCAGGCGATTGAATTTCTGGAAGTGCAAAAAGACGCCCAGGCAAAGAAAGTCGTCAGGAGGCTCAAACCGTTACAGGACGTGGGGCTTGGATATATAAAACTTGGGCAGACGTCGTCCACGCTGTCCGGCGGCGAGAACCAGCGCGTAAAACTGGCCTGCTACCTGGGCCAGGAAAAGCATGAGCCGACCCTCTTCATTTTTGACGAACCCACCACCGGGCTTCATTTCCATGATATAAAAACACTGCTTGACGCCTTTCATGCGCTCATAAGTAAAGGACATACGGCCGTAATCATCGAACATCACCCGGATGTGATAAAATGCGCCGATTACATCATCGACATGGGGCCGGAAGGCGGGATTGCCGGCGGGAATATCGTCTGCACGGGAACACCGGCCGACATTGCCGCCTGTGAGCAGTCATACACCGGAAAGTACATCAGGGAAAAACTCCCGGCGTCGTCGCTCGACGTCC
>JAISYY010000104.1 GCA_031269635.1 Tannerella sp.
GGAAAAAGATGCCGTACGCATCGGGGGTGGCGTAAATCACCGCACCGGACTTTTCGACATGATACTCCTGAAAGATAATCACGTGGACTTTGCCGGAGGCATCGAACAGGCCATTACCCGTGCGCATGATTATCTCAAAAAAAACGGCAAACAACTGAAAATCGAAATAGAAGTACGTAACTTCGACGAATTGGAGGACGTCCTGCGTACCGGAGGCGTCGACCGTATCATGCTGGACAACTTCAGTACGGGCGATACGCGCGAAGCCGTGAAACGTATTGCCGGACGCTACGAGACGGAATCGTCCGGCGGCATTACCTTCGATACGTTACGCAGTTATGCGGAATGTGGCGTCGATTATATCTCAGTCGGCGCCCTGACTCATTCCGTAAAAAGCCTCGACATGAGCCTGAAAGCGATATAAAATGCGACTGTTTATACTTTCGGTAACAGGACTGCTCTTTACGGCAGCCCTTTCCGCCCAAACGCTTGCAGGCCGGATCGTCAACGCACAGGGACAGCCGATCCCTCACGCTACATTTTACATCCGCGAACTTGCGCTTGGCCTCATCGCCGACGAGCAGGGCGAGTTCCGCACGCGAATAGACGGGGGCGAATATACCTGCGACGTCTCATCTCTCGGCTATGAAAGAAAAGTCATTACCATCTCCGTCCCGGAAACGGGACTCTCGCTGGAAACAGCGTTGCAGGAAAAGACGTATGCGATACGCGAGGTCACCGTTTTCCCGGGGAAAGAAGATCCGGCATACCGTATCATGCGGAATGTCATTTCACGCGCTCCTTACCATCTCCACCAGGTGAAAAGCTACGAAGCGGGCGTATACCTCAAAGGCACGTTCAAAATCGACAAAATACCTGCACTGTTAAAAATACAGATCAACGATAAAGAGGTAAAGGACCTGATCGGCAAGCTGCTTGTGCTCGAATCGCAAAACGAGATACGCTATCATGAATCCGGCAAGTATGAACAGCGGGTTATCGCGCTGTCAAACGCCATCCCCGAAAACTTCCGGATCGACGACCGCGCCCTGCTAAGCGTCATAACCAACAACATCTATGCCTCGTCCGCTTTCGGCGGATTACTGGCTCCGGGCTCTTTTTCCATCTATAAGTTCCGCCTCGAAGATTCGTATAATGAAAACGGACATGCCATCCATAAAATACAAGTCTTGCCGAAGAAGAAAAACGGGGACCTCGTCACCGGGGCGCTCTATATCGTCGATGACGCCTATACCGTGCAACAGGCAGACCTGAGCCTCTCGCAGGCAGGCTCAACCGTGCGTTTCAACCTGACTTACCACGAAATAAAACCCGGTACATTCCTGCCGGCCGCATACGACATATCCGTCAACATCAATACAATGGGGGTAAAAGGCAAAGGACAGTTCTACGCATCCGTCAAATACAACCGTCTCGAAACGAATGACAGTTATGTCTTAACCGCTAAGGATACGGCGACCGTCCTGAAACAAGCCTCGTCCGGCGCCGGAACCCTTCCTAAAAAACGGCAAAAGGAACTGGCTAAACTGGAAGAACTGGTTAATAAGGAAAAGCTCTCTACGCGCGAAGCCTATAAAATGGCTAAACTGATGGAAAAAGCCGTCGAACCGGAAGCCGTCAGGGAACAAAGGCGAAACCTCGAACTGCGTCCGCTTGATTCCATGATAACCGTAACGCGCGACAGCCTTGCTTTGTTGAGGGATTCCGCTTACTGGGCCGAACACCGCAATCTGCCGTTACGCGAAGAAGAGTTGCAAAGTTATATACAGCGGGACAGCATCCGCCGGATTTCGGAATCCCGCGGAAGTGCGGATTCCCTGGGAAAACGGACGTCAACGGCATGGATAACCGGCCTGCTGTTCGGCAAAAAGATAAAGACCGGTCAAAAAACGTATTTCAGGTATGGAGGGTTGTTAACGGCCTGTACCGAATATAATTTTGTGGACGGTTTCCGGGTGGGTCAACGAATAGAAGCGGGTATCAACCTTGACGAAAACCGCTCCCTGTCCCTGTCGCCGGCCGTCCATTATACAACCGCCCGGAAAGCGTTCGATATAACGGTTGACGGGACGCTGGCATACGCCCCGATGCGAAACGGGAGATTCGTCCTGTCAACGGGTCATGCTACGGCCGACTTTGCGGGAAACAACGGCACCGGCCGCTTCGGCAACACGCTGGGATCGCTCTTTTTTGCCCTGAATACCGCTAAATTTTATCAAAAGAGATTCCTTAACCTGACTAACCAAATCGACCTCGCAAATGGACTTATCCTCCATACGGCCTTCATTTACGAGAAAAGAAACGACCTGGAAAACAACATTTCATACAGCATCTTCGGCGGAACGCCGGCGTCGAACCGGCCGCACGGACAAAGCGACAAGATGCCCGGCCATAAAGCGCTCACGGCGGATATAACGTTAGAATACACGCCACGATATTATTACAGCGTATGGAACGGGAAGAAATTTTATCGCAGTTCCGACTATCCTACCCTGCGGTTCAACTACGGCAGGGTTTTTGGCGGCAAAAACAATTCCTCATTCGATAAAATTGAGGCCACCGTTTTCCAGACCGTACGGCTAAACCTGTTCGACAACCTGTTTTATGAGTTTAATGCAGGCATGTTCCTTTCTGCCGGGCAAACTTACCTTCCCGATTTCAAACATTTCAGGACAAACGAAATGTTCCTCGCCGGGAAATCGTTAAACAACAGTTTCCTAATGGACAATTACCGGTACGCAACAAACAGCAAATGGATGCAGGCGCACGTCGCATACATATCCGACTATCTGCTGCTGAAACAGATCCCATTCATGCAGGGTTATCTGTTTAATGAATCGTTGCACCTGCGCACTTTACAACTTCCGCATCTGAACTATACCGAAGCCGGTTATTCCGCAGGATTTGGCGGTTTGGGACGCGTCGGCGTCTTTGCCGGTTTCAACGGCCTGAAATACGAACACGCAGGGATTATCGTAACCATTCCTTTATTAAACACACTGGTAAAATAAAAATTTTCCTCTTTTTCTTTGATATTATAAATTTAATGACTATCTTTGGGGCGCATTTAGCAGTGAAAAAACCTAATATAAAGATGAATAAATTAATGCTATTAGTAATGAAAAGAATAACAATTTTTATCGTAATCGTTTTGTGCATCACCACATGCAATAACGAAGTTATAAACAACTATACTGATAACCAGGTCATTGAGTTGCGTATGCCCGACGCAACAAAAGTTACCGTTTACAGTGAAGCCGCGAATAGCGAGAATATGATTGATGAAATATGGGTGCTTGAATTTAATACATCGGGAGGATTAAAACACTCCGAACTGATAGAAGGTTCCAGGATCATAAATAAGGACAATGCGACACAATTATTACCCCAGTTAACGTTTAAGGCAGAGAATGGAAATCGTATTGTATGTATAGCAAACTCCGGTGTTACAACACCACTCCCCTCCGACATTACATACACAACCATAAACACGGTTTTCCTCCTGAATGATGCCTATTATTCCGGCGGGGACTATCTGCCCATGTATGGAGAGATGGAATGGTCGTCATCTTCTTCGCACATATGCAAAATGACGCGTGCGGTGGCGAAAATACAGGTACAAATGGGCACAAGCAATCCGGATGTTTCCGGAGGTTTTACGGCGGAAAACGTCAGTTACAAAATCTACGACGCGGGGGCAGGCGGATATATACAACCATCCGCGTCCGTTCAGGGGATATCCCAGTCGACGGCGGGACAGGCCACCCAAACCTACTACTTATCGCAAAAGGAAGGCACAGCCGAAACGGAAGCGTACATCCACGAATATCCTACAAGTACGAAAACCTCGACGAACGGCACCGTCGGCGACGGCACGTTCAACAAAGACCGCCAGCATATTATTCTTACAAAGACTGTCGGAGGCATCAATACTTACTATCGGCTGGATTTTTATGACGCCATCACAAAAAAATACATGGATACGGAACGTAACCATCATTATATATTCACCATACATAAAGTTCGCAGCGAAGGATATACAAGGTTGGAAGACGCACATCATTATCCCGGCAGCAATATAGAATATGACTTTGAAATTGTCGATGACTCCAAATCTGTTGCATCAAACGGACAGTATGCAATTATTACGAGCGTTGATACGGCCTATATAACGTCGGCGGGAGCTGTCACGGATTCCATCATTGCAACGGCAAGATACAAATTACCTGCGGGCATAAGCCTCAACCCGTCAACAACCAATTCAATAGAAGTTACAAGCGCCGCCCCTTCCCCTTCCGGGATAATGACATCAACCGGCATTTCGGTGTTAAGCGCAACGAACGAGAATATTAAAGTAACCGTAAACGCCGCCTTTACGGAAGGTGTTATCACGCTTAAACTGGGGAATATCACACATCGTCTCCATGTGAAACGAAAACCGTAATCCGGTCGTTTTCGAGGAGATACCGCTCCCTGCTTTCCGGGCAAACAGCTATACGGGCATCGTCAAAATCCAGGCGATGCCCGTATTTGCTTACCCATCCGGTCTGACGCGCAGGATTACCCGTCACCAACGCATAGGCGAGAACATCTTTCGTCACGACGGCGCCGGCGCCAATCATGGCATATTCGCCGATCACACGGCCGCAAAGAATCGTCGCATTTGCGCCTATGGAGGCGCCCCGGCAAACGCGGGTGGACATAAATTCATGCTTGCGTGGAACGGCGCTCCGGGGATTTATCACATTGGTAAAAACGCAGGAAGGCCCTAAAAAAACTTCATCTTCGCACGTAACGCCGGTATAAACGGAAACGTTATTCTGTACTTTCACCCGGTTGCCGAGCACAACGCCCGGAGCGATCACCACGTTCTGACCGATATGGCAGTTTTTTCCGACGACGCATCCCGTCATCAGGTGCGAGAAATGCCAGATCGTTGTCCCTTCGCCTATTTTGCAGCCTTCATCTATGACGGCTGTCTCATGAGCCGTATAATTTCCTGTTTTCATACGCACGTTATTTTAAACTATTTATACATCAAAAAGATAGCCGGTTTCTTTTTCATGTCCGGTCTGTTTCCCGCCCACTCTTTAACCGGAAGGGTTCGTATCAATTCATCCTCGCACGTTATATTACAGGCCACGCACAGGCGCGTCGAAGGCCTGCATATACGTATCAAGTCATCCAGCAATTTGCCGTTCCGGTAGGGCGTCTCGATAAAAATCTGCGTTTCATCCGCCGAATACACACGCGCTTCAAATGCTTTTATGCTCTCCGTACGTTTGGACGCTTCAACGGGAAGGTATCCGCGAAAGGCGAAACTTTGCCCGTTAAAGCCGGAAGCCATTAGCGCCATCAGGATGGACGAAGGGCCTGCCAGCGGCGTCACCCGGTAACCTTTGCGCTGCGCTATCGCTACAACATCCGCACCGGGATCGGCAACCGCCGGGCAACCGGCTTCCGACATGACGCCGACGGATTCGCCGGCTTCCATCGGGGCCAGCATACCCGCAACCGCCGCAGGGGACGTATGCTCGTTCAGTTCCGTAAATGAAAGGTCGTCAATCACAATCGACGGCTCCGTTTTCTTCAGGAAACGTCGCGCCGCACGTGCATCTTCAACGATAAAATGCCTTAGCGACAGGATTACTTCCCGGTTATAAGGCGGCAATACGCGGCTGTGCGCCGTTTCCCCCAATGTTACGGGTATCAGATACAGAACCGGATTCATAAATTAGTTATGTTTTTTTTCTATATGACGGCGAATGGTTGAATCCATGATCAGAAGAAACAGCGCCGATACCCCGATAAAAACGCTAATCACAAAAGACGGCGAATTAATCACACTGAAATCCATCCGGAAAAACGTCTCCGCACGCGGCAATTCAAATGCCGGAAATTCGATGGAGATATCCATGTAATAAAGTATAAACACGCAGACAGCCGCCATCGCAACCGCCCCGGACACATATCCGAAAAACGCCAGACATTTGTTTCTTTTTTCACGCCACAAGGCTTCCCGACGGACTTTGAACATCACGTTCTCATTAAAATGTAACGGCAGCGGTTCGTCCTGCATGACGGCAAACAATTCGCGCATCCTATCTTTTTCATTCGGTCTCATCTTCTTTCTGTTCCATTGCTTTTATTAATACAAATAGTTTCTTGCGGATACGGAATATCTTTGTTTTTACATTTGTCTCCGTTAATCCCGTAATCACGGCAATCTCTTCCATCGACTTGCTGTCCTTATAGAAGAGCATGATCATCGCCCGCTCTTCCGGCGTCAACTGTTCCAGGGCAAGATGCAGGCAAGCGAGACGCTCATCCGTATCCGCCGTTCCGAGCATCGTTTCGTCCGGCTCATCAGGGACGTCGGACAACACACTTTCATCTACCGGCACGAAATCCATTTTCTTTTTGCGTGCTGCCGAAACAGCCAAATTATAGGCTATCCGGTAAATCCACGTAGAAAAACTGCTGTCTCCGCGAAATGAGGAAAGCGAACGAAACGCTTTTACAAACACATCCTGCGTCAGTTCCTCCGCATCTTCACGATTGCCGACAATCTTAACAATCAGAGAAAAAACCTGCACGCCGTACCGTTCCAGTATCGGCGCAAAACAGCCGGTTTCTCCCAGCCGTATTTTCTCTATGTAATAATTGTCGGCGTGTCGTTCCATTCTGTGGTATAGACGCAACCTTCTCAAAAAAGTTACAGCTATCCGGCTACAAAAATAACACTTTCATTCATTAAATAAAAAAAATCGCAACCCGAAATGTAACCTTTCCGAAAAAATGCGTCAAAAGGTCGGAAACGCAAGAAACGTTTCGACAAAATACAGTAAATACGATTATCAACTTTTAAACATTTAAGATTATGAATTTTATTACAGAACCTCTTGTTGTAGGCATCATTTGTTATTTTGCCTACATGACATTCGAGTTATTTGCACGCAGGAAAGAAAGGATGTCGCTGATTGAAAAAATGGGGCAGAACCTGGCGCCATTGGATTCTTCGGTATTAAAAAGCCAGTTCAGTTCCTTACTTCCTTCTTTTCCGAAAAAATCATTTACCGGGTTACGAATGGGCTGCCTGCTTGTCGGGCTGGGACTGGGGCTGTTCGTCGGCTTAATGACTTGTCTCCTGATAAATTCCGAGATACAGATTCACGGCGCCGACCAATACCACAACTGGGAAAAAGATGCTTTCTACTCCGTTGCTTACGGCGGATCCCTGTTGTTTTTCGGAGGATTGGGACTTATTATTTCCTATATCATCGAAAGCAAGTCCGTGAAAAAAGACGAAAAGTAAACGGGCTTCTACCGGTTCCGTTCAAGATACTCGTGAATGTCGCCGGTAGAAGTATCTTTCAGGATTACTTTTTTATCCCGGTCCAGCAAGTAGAGCGTGGGGATTGCCTTCAGATCGTATATTTCGCTGTTTTTTATGGCCTGCGATTTATCGTATGCGTTGATCCATGACGGTGGAATATCTTTCTTATGCTTTTCCCACGCCTCTATGTTTTCGTCGGGATAGACGGCCAGCACTTTCAGGCTGCCGGACGAAACGGCTCCCGCAACCGCCGTAGAATTTTTCAATATCTCCATTGTATGCTGACATTCCACACAGTCGGGATTATAAAACATCAGCAAAAGATATTTCGCCGAAAGGCTATACAAATTACCCGTTTTACCGGAAGCCATTGTGTAACTAAAATCTTCCGCTTTCGAGCCTGTGCGGTTGCGGTACAGCAGATGAAGCAAAGCCCGGAAACGAATTTTATGAGTATCCGTGACTTTTGATGATTCCACGATATGCTCCACGAACGGCGTATAATAGTCATCGTTGCGCATCGGTGAATTGGGGGTATAAAGATAGCGCTCCGCCGTCGAACAGAAATACTTATACATGACATTGTCGACCTCGGCGGAAGCAAGCATTTTCTTTACGCCTCCGGAAATTTTATCATACGAAGATGCGTGCGGAAACAATGCAATGAAATCGACAAAAGCCTGCTCCGTAATATTCGGGACGTGGCAATACATCGTATCCGTGAAGTCGAATTTATCCCAGAAATGTGTAATGAGATAATCCGCACGCTCCTGCGGATTCGTCATCACCGCAGGCGGCACGGCGCGTTCAAAATTTCCAGGCAGAGCGAGTGTCTGCGTTTCTTCCTTCGTACTTTCACCTTTTTTGTCTTCATTTTTTGAAGTACACCCCCCGATACCTGCCGCTAACATCAAAAAAAATCCAATAACCCGTTTCATTCTGTTTATAATTTTAATTTCCACATTTTAACTCTCAACCGATAAGCGAAGATATAAGCCCGATAACGGCCAATAGGATGATAACCGATCCGACAATCCGGTTCATAAGCTTCAATCCCCTTATATTAAACCATCGCCGGAGCAAAGATACAACAAATGTAATAAATAACCACCATAAAATGGCGCCTGCAAATACACCAACCAGACCCAAAATTGTCATCCGGACCGAATGTTCCGGCAAAACAAGCCCGAAACGCGCGTACAGTCCGATGTAAAGAAATACAATCAGCACATTACTGAACGTCAACAGAAACGCCGTCACAAAGTCCTGAACCAGCGTTTGTTTTTGTTCCTGATTCCGTTGCAGGCTTTTAAGCGGGTTATTTTGAAAGATATAATAACCGAGAACAGCGATGATAACACTCCCGAATATTTGTAACGGACGCTGGTGCGCCTCTACGAAATTTACCACAAGTCCCATAAACAAACCGGTAACCGTAGCATAAATCAAATCGGAAAATGCAGCGCCTGCACCGGAAACAAACCCCGACCGCCAGCCTTTCGCCAACGTACGCTGCACACACAACATACCGATAGGCCCCATAGGTGACGAAACTAATGCACCGACAATCATTCCCGTGTAAAACAGTTCCAGCATAACTCTCTCCGGCACGTCTACAATTTGAGATTCAACGCTTCGATAGATTTTTTCGTTTTCGCACGCGCCTCATCGACCGTCTCGCCACGCGCAAGCAATACACCCATGCGGCGATGGCCATGAACCTCCGGTTTACCGAAAAGGCGAATCTGCGTATCCGGCTGCGAGAGGACTTCATCCAGGTTGCCGAACGCGAGGCGCGACGAATCGCCCTCCACAACAATCGCACGCGAAGCCGAAGGCCCGTGAAACGCAATATTCGGTATCGGCAGACCCAAAACGGCGCGGACATGAAGCGCAAACTGCGACAAATCCTGCGATATCATCGTCACCATACCCGTATCGTGCGGTCGCGGGGATACCTCGCTGAAGATGACGTCTTCGCCGCATACAAACAGCTCGACGCCAAATATCCCCCGTCCGCCCAGCGCGTCCGTTATCCGAAGCGCTATATCGCGGGCTTTCGCTTTCGCTGCCGCCGACATGGCCTGTGGCTGCCACGATTCGCGGTAATCGCCGTCAATCTGCACGTGCCCCACCGGCTCTAAAAAAGAAGTCCCGCCAATATGTCGAACCGTAAGCTGCGTTATCTCGTAATCAAAACGAACAAATCCCTCCACAATCACCTTGCCTGCACCGGCGCGTCCGCCTTCCTGAGCGTAAGTCCACGCTTTCGGGACGTCCTCTTCCGTGCGGACAAGGCTCTGCCCATGCCCGGAAGAACTCATGATCGGCTTCACAACACAAGGGAGGCCGATCACTCTCACCGCCTCACGAAATTCTTCCTCTGTCGCAGCAAAACGATAAGGCGACGTCGGCAAACGTAATTCTTCGGCAGCAAGCCGCCGTATCCCTTCACGATTCATCGTCAGACGGGTCGCTTGGGCCGTCGGAATTACGTTATAACCCTCTTTTTCCAACTCTACCAGTGTGCCTGTTGCGATCGCCTCAACTTCAGGAATGATGTAATCAGGCTTTTCCTTTTCGATAATTTCACGCAACATCACGCCATCAAGCATAGACACAACATACGAACGGTGAGCAACCTGCATCGCCGGAGCATTCGCATATTTGTCCAAAGCAACAACTTCGACGCCATACCGCTGAAGTTCAATTACCAACTCTTTCCCCAACTCGCCGGAGCCACACAAAACAACTTTTTTCGCTGTCTGCGTGAGGGGTGTTCCAATTTTGACCATATCTTTTAACTTAAATTACGGCGCAAATTTAAGATTTAATCCGAATGGATGCAAATTTAGAACGGTGATTATCAATTTTTACATTTTTTTTATTGAGCGCTACGAAATCTGTAAAGATGCATTTTTATCAGATTTATTGGCTAACCTTGCAGTTAAAAAAATATAGACACGTTCGTTCAACTCATAAACAAAGGTTATAAGTTGCAGCCCTCGGCGGATTGTAGTCTTTATATCGGGCGCACAGGAACTTCTTTTTGTGCGCCCGTTTTTATTTTCCTGCCGTTGACCGTGGCAAACACAGTTTGAACCGTACCTTTTCTTCTATATTTAGTTGAAAAATATTGTTGAAAAAAAATCACAGATAATCTTTTTATATATAAAAAGAAATATATCTTTGCCCCCGTAACTGATAAAAAAGCAATTCGGGAAACGTTTACACGTTATTCATGTGTAAATGTTTCCCGGATTTCTTTTTTCGTATCCCAAAACTATTTTATTACAATCTTCCCCTCACCGTTCAGGTAACCGATAAACGTATCCCATGCCGCTTTGCGTTTTTGGGCGTTTTCCTGCCGCAATTCTTCGGCTTCATTCCGGTTCGCGACCTCGTCGAGTCCGGGATAACCGTCGAGCAGGTAATATTTAAATTCATTCCCGTAATAGTAACCGTTCTGTTTCTTTACTTCGATGAAAAATACGAGGTCATTAACCGTTTGCGGTTTATCGGAGGCTATCACGGTAGCATCAAAGAGAGAGCTTCCTTCCCTGAAAACGTTCATTGGTATGGGCGCCAACTGGTTCAGGTTGGCAAGGATATTGGAACCATCGAAAATGATTTCCCGCGTTTCGGGATTGAATGACCGGATGGACTTCCCGATAAACACCGTACTCGGATATTCTCCTCCCTCTGTCGCTACCGTAATTGTAGCCGAAAGGTCGTAGATAGGAGGAACAACGGGCGTATCCTCTCCACCGCCGTTGTTTTCGGGCACTTCGCTTGTCTCATCGGTCAGGAGATTGTTTTCGTCCAGGTAACTGATGAAACGATCCCATGCCGGTTGCCTTTTTGCCGCCGCTTCCTGCCTTTCCCGGATTATTTCAGCTATGCGGCTGGGATCCGACAGATGATCGAATACGGGGTAGCCGTCCTTCAAATACATCCTTCCCCCATCGTAATAGAAGACCAGGTCATTTATCATCCGGCTGGAAAAACTTCCAACGGCGCTTGCGGTGAAGAGCAGTTCATCGTCTATGTAAAAAGCCAGTTTTTGGTCGAAAACCAGGGAACCGCAAATATCGCTGTAAGCAAGGTTCTTGAACGTTATCTCGCCCGTCTCCACATTAAACGATTTGATGTCTTTGCCCTCGAATGCCTGCATGTCTTCAATCCCCAAGGCTCTGGTTACTACAAACAGTTCGCTCGTTTCACCCGTTACATTCTCCTCCTCGTTCGAAGGAACGTTCGTGTCATTGTTACATGAAAAAAACGCAAGTATCAATGACGTCATCCATAAAAATAATTTCTTGTCCATTGTATATAAAATTTTAAAATTAAGTATCTATTTTCTCACTACGCATCCTGATAATTAAAACCTGTCCCCCGCCGGGTTTTATCCATGACGAGTCTGTTTCTACCGATATACCGCAAAAACAGGCATATACCCTACCATAACCGTAATTTTTTTACTTTTCGCGTTCATCATTCCTTATGATAATACGTTTCCCGGCCGGTGTTTTGATACCTCCGCCTTCAAAGCGGACGCTTACTTTCAGCAGCAGCATTTGGTTGTACGAATTGAGGTCAAGCGTCGTTTTCTCCCTGTAAAGCGGCGTGTTCATTTCTTTTGTCCGCTCGCGCCTGACGCCAAACGAAACGGGCGGGATGTATGACATCATGACGGAAATGCGCTTATGCCACAGTTCTTTTTGTATCGAAACGCACCAGTAGTCCCTGTCCGACATTTGGCTGCCCTGCCACAGGATGTATTTACGCATATTCCGGCAGTATCCCATTTGTGCGCCGACAGCCATACCGGGATGATAGAAGTTTGCTTCGGAGCGGAGTATCCATCCGTTCAGCGAGCTGCGGACGCCGTCGTGCATGGCTTCGCTATGGTAAAGCATGATTGCGTTTTTCAACCGGAAATGAACGCCGAGCATTTGGTCGTGAGAGGCGTGCAGGCAGTATTCGCTCATGTCCATGTTGTTGAATGTGCGGTAGAGCTTGTATCCCATATTGTCGTAAACTTCGCTTATCCCGTCGCGGATAAAGCTGAACTGGGGAGTGACCTTCAGGCTGTTCCACAAGGTCAGTTCAACGAAAGCGTTATGCCTGACGGCAGATTTGAGGGCGGGGTTTCCGGTTTGCGTCAGGAACGTATCAATGACAATGCTCATCGGGCTAAGCTGGTAAAGGGCCGGGTAAGACTGGTTTGTGGCATAGCTTGCCAGGAGGCTGGCCGTCCGGCTTATCCTGTAATTGAATTGCAGGTAGGGCAATACGCGGAAGTAACTCTCCCCGGCGTTCCGGTCACGTCTTTTGATATGCTCCAGTGCGATGCCGGTCTTAAGCCCGGTTTTGTCCGACGGGTAATACGACAGGTAAACGAAGGCTTTATTCCTGGATTCCCCGTAATCCAGGAATCCTTTCCCCTGGCTGCTCCCGGAAGCATAGCGGCGCCAGATGCCGGAATATCCCGCTTCTGCCTGCATATTACCGGATAGAAGGAATTTCCCTTCCAGGTTGAAGACGGTTTGGTTTTTATATTCATCGTAAAGGTCCACATACCGGTAGTTGGCCGTCTCGTCCTGGCAATATTCGTTTCCTATCAGGTTATAATAATAATTGTAAGAAAAATCGCCGTACAGATGGATGCGCTTTGCCGGTTGTCCCCGATAGAACAAAGAGCCGGTAAAAGCATGAACTTTCGTCAGATTTTCGGTCACGTTCGTAAGGATACGGTTATGGTTTTGTGTCAAATCCGTCCGTCGCATCGTATATTCCTGCCGGGTAAACGTGTTGCCCGATGTATAATCAGCCTGTATGCCGGCAAGCTGGAGAGGCGTTATGTGATAATTCAGCCCTCCGGTCACCGTGTTTATTTCGTCTTCATACGAATTGTTCGGACGCTCCGCCGGGATGGAGGCAAGCTCGAAATGGTTGTATTTTACATACTTGTCTGAAATCATATTACGGCTTTCGCGGTCGTACGAATACGTTCCGTACATATTCAGCTTGCGGGTTACATAAGTCATACCCGTTTCCGTCCGGTTTTCCGTCCACCGGTTGCCTCCGGCCGTTTGCGAAAGGTTCAGCGACGCAACTTCCGATACGTGGATATCGTATCCCGTATAATCCTTTTTAAGGATGAAGTGGACGATGGCGGCGTAATCGTCCGACACAAAGCGGCCTGACGGCGCATGAATGATTTCTATGGCGTGAATCCTGTGAGGCGAAAGATGTTTCAGGTAAGCATACGGGTATTGTATCCCGTCAACCAGGAAGAGTATGTTTGAATGATGATTAAGCCGGACCGTCTCCGACGTTTTATCGAAGGACAGTCCCGGTATTTTGTCCGACAGTTCCAACACATTCGTAACGCCGTTGCACATTTGGGGCGTCACAACGTAGCGGGTGCGGCTTATGCCCGGCTGTACGTTCCCGGCCGTTACTACCGTTTCGTCCAGTTGGAAGACCGTCGCCTTCAACGCAAAAACGCCCGGTTCCTCATCCGGGTTGCCGGTTTCCGCCAACAGCGTTTCGTATCCGAGATAGCTGATTTTCAACAAATATCCGGCAGAGTCTCTCTGCCCGCCTTTCTGCCGGTGGGATACAGGCAGCCCGATCAGGAAATTCCCTTCGCCGGTCGTCACCGCTGTGGTTACCGGGTTGTTGCCGGCATCCAGCAGACTTACGGTAGCATATTCCAGTGGCTCGCGGGTTGTCCGGTCTATGACCGTTCCCCTGAAAACGGCCCGGCGTGCCGGCGTGACGTCGAATGTTGCGCCGTTCCCTTCCCGATTGCCTGCGTCCGCGGGAACGAGGACGTATACGCTGCCGGTTTTTTCAATCCTGAAAGGTTTGTCCCGAAGCAGCCACGACAGCGCTTCTTCCGCGTCGCCGAAAGTCTTTGAGATGGACACGTCGTATGCCGATAAAGCCCTGTCGTCGAAAGATATTTCCACGTCAAGCATATTCAGCACCCTGCTTAACGGCTTGTTTTCAACGTCTAACCGGAGCGCCTGCGAAACGGCGGTTGACGTTGCAGACAGCAAGAGGAACAGGATAACGCCGGTTCTTTTCACCTATTCAATGTTGAACGTGATACCGAACGGTTTCCCGATGATTTCGAGGACGTCTTCCGGTCTTTCCGTCCTGGAAAAATGTCCCGTGTAGAGATGATTCAGCCCGGCGCCGGAGGTGATGCGTATGTCATACTGGCGTTCTATTTCGGCGACAACTTCCGGGAGGGGCGTTTCGACGAATGTAAATTTCCCCAGCATCCATCCGGCTTCCCGGTACGAAGCCGTTTCTTTGCTGATGCCCCATTCCCCTTCCCGGCAAGTCGCCTGCATGCCGGGATTGAGTACGACTGTTTCCCGGTTGGCGGAGACTTTCACCCGCCCGGCCAGGCAGGTCACGCGGTACATGCCGGGGCGGGCGTATACGTTAAACGCCGTGCCCAGTACGTTTACGCAGTTACGGCCGGATTGCACGCTGAAGCGCCTGCCGTGTTTCACGTCAAAGCAGGCTTCGCCTTCCAGGGCGACCTTTCTCGAAATAAACCATTCGTAAGGTTTGTAAGATATTTTACTTTCCGCGTTGAGCGTCACCGTCGAATGATCCGGCAGCCGGACGACGGAATGTTCGCCTCTGGCTGTTTCTTCCGTTACGGTATAAAAATGGATAGCCACGAAGGCGGGAACACAAAGGATTGCCGCGTAGAGCCAGGGTGAAATCCGTTTCACAAAAGTCTTTCGACGTACTATCCCGTCCGCCTCTTCAAACAAATCGTTCCATATATCGTCTTTGTTTTTAGGCCACCGGGGTCTGATTTTGATCGCTTTTGTATCCATAATGTTATTCATAAGAGTTTCGTTTTCAGGAATCGTAACGCGGCGCTTATGTGTTTTTCGACTGTCTTTATGCTAATATGAAGGCGTTCTGCAATCTCTCCGTATTTCATTCCGTCCTCGCGGTTCATCAGGAATACGGTCCGCCGCATCTCCGGCATTTGCCCCAGCGCTTCCGCATAAATCGCGGCAGTCTCTTTGAACAGCAATTCATCTTCGGGCGAGTTATCCACGTCACCATCCCTCGCCAGGCTCTGTTCAAAATTCATCCCGCACAACCCTTTCCGGTAATGACTGATGTAACAGTCGGTCGCCATTTTGTAGAGGAGCGGCGTTATATGCGAGCCATTCAGGGATTCCCGTTTTTCCCAAACCTTCATAAATACATCCTGGGCTATATCCGAAGCCGTTTCCATATCGCCGCAACGATAAAAAACAAAACTCCGGATCGCGTCAAAATGTGCGTCAAACACGTCTTTAAATTCCTTTTTATTCAACATGCACTGCGTT
>JAISYY010000152.1 GCA_031269635.1 Tannerella sp.
TCTTTCCACTTGCGGGTGAAATCGAACCAAGCTTCCGGCGTTTTATAGCCGAAGGTTTCCTTCATTGATGTGAACGTGATGTGATACGTAAATCCCCGTTTTCCTTCCGCGCCGATCTGGTAGAGGTAATTCAGTTTGTCACTTATTTCGGAAAGAACGGTTTCCGGCGGGAGGCATACGGCCAGTCCGACCGTTTCCTTTGCATATTTAACGGTGTCGTTCACCGGCCAGTCCGTACCCCAGCAGGCGATCAATCCGTTGTGGTCGGAAAAGGGGATGGAGCCTTTGATGTTCAGGACGCCGGCGGCGAAGCGTTCGCGCTTCAGCGGTTTGTCGAAAAAGGCCTGCACTTCGCAGTCGCGGTGCCCGGCATAGAGGATGTAACGCACCGTCATCCGCAGGACGGCGCCCTGGTACTGCCAGCCGCTGGAGACGACATCGACGACCGTACGCACCGGGCCGCAGGCGAGTATGGATTCCGTAAGGCTTTGCACGGGCGTTATGTGCGTCGCCTCGGTTCCGTTCCAGCCTTTCAGCGCACCCAGGCCGCAACTTCCGCCGACGAGCAGGACGTCGTCGCCGAAGCCCCGCGCCAGTTGCCCGTCCGTCGGGTAGAACTGCGATTCCTCGATTTCCAGTCCCTTATTGAATTTCCCGTAGATATCGACGGTCTGTTTATGGTCGAAATAGATGCGGTAGGCGATGAGTTCCGATTCGAAGGCGGGGCCGTGATGATGCAGCTGGTTATAAATGTTGCTCGTGCCCGGTATGGTGAGCGAGGAAACCGGGACATGCTTCCCGTCCCTGTCGCTGATGAGCATTTCGGCATAGACGCGCGAAGGATATTCCTTTTGCTTCCCGCCGGAGGAGAGGACGAGGCGGAAGGTTTTCGCCGACTGCGCGGGTATATCGGCGACGAAAACAAGTTCGTCGGGACGGAGGTCGCCGTCGAGGTCGTCCAGTTGCGAGGGAACCTCGCCGCCGCCGTCCGGGCGGGCGGCTGACGGCACGGCGATCTCCGTCACAACGGCCGAAGCGACATCGAATGCACATTCCATGTCTTTGATTTTCAAAACGACGGGTTCATTCTCCCTGTGTTCGTCCCATTCGTTTGAGACCGTCACCGTAAAAGTTTTTTCTTCCGCACGGGCGCCCGTAACCGGGCCGCACAGGACGGCGGGGAAAAGTGTTGCATAAAATAATATCCGTTTCATAGTTTCATAATTTAAATTTATACTGGTGTTTCAAATTGCCGTAAGTTCAACGCCCGGCTATATCTCCTCCATGGCGTAGTATTGATAATCGCGGACAAGCGTCCGGAGAAACATCTCATCGTTCATCTCCGGGTAAATACGGAGGAACTCCTTCACCCGGCCGGAAAGCGAGGCGATACGCTGCGGATGGTTGGCGTCGCGACGCATCAGCGTCTCGCTGATCGTGTTAACCTGTTCGAGCGAGAGGTTTTCCGCCTGGGGGAAGACGGGGCGGTAATCGCGGCTCAAATAACTAAACTCATCGAGCGAGACGTGTATGCGGTGATAATTTTTTTCCTTGATGACGATCGTCCCGGCGGCGAGGTCGCCCAGCCGGCGGTTATCCCTGTTTAAGAGAATCACGATGACGCCCATCCAGCCCCACGTGTCGATCATCAGCAGGAGCCAGCGCATAAAATAGGCGCCAATCGTCGGGGTTGTACCGTCGCGCATCACTACGCGCATGCCGAAAATCATCTTACCGGGCGAGCGGCCGCGGTTTATGATTTCCCACATAAGGGAATAGAAGACGACGGGCATAAAGAGGGCGAAAAGTCCTGCCGTATGCCGGGCGCTGTCGTTGAACCCCAAGTCGAAGTAGTCTATCAGGTAAAACAATCCCCTCAGATATACCGCCATGATAAGATAATCCAGCATACGCGCAAAGATGCGCTCCCCTATTCCCGCAGGCGTATGCTCTATCTGTACATAGCGATTTGTAATAATTTGCGCTTCGGCCATGATTTTATTTGAATTTTACCTGCAAATATATTATTTTTGCAAACACTTTTACAAAAAAGATGAAAGAAGTTTCTTTTATACGCCAAAATATCGAGAAATGGAAGTCGCTGGAAAAGGTAATTGACAACGCTGCCATTCACAATCCGGGTGAACTTGCCGATGCTTATACGGAAATCACCGCGGACTTGTCGTTTTCGCGTGCGCACTACCCGGCGTCGCGCATCACGCTTTACCTGAACAGCCTCGCTGCGGCGCTCCATAACCAGCTCTACAAAAACAAAAGGGAAAACTATTCGCGCATCGTCACGTTCTGGACGCGCGAAATACCGGAAGTCATGCGTCATTCGCAGAAAGAACTGCTTTATTCCTTCCTGGTCTTCGCGCTAAGCGTGCTTGTCGGGGTCGTATCGGCCCTGAACGACGATACGTTCGTCCGCCTCATCCTCGGGAACGGGTATGTCGATATGACCCTGGAAAATATCAGGAACGGCGAACCGGTGGCCGTATATGGCAACTCAAGCAAATTCCCGATGTTCGTGGGAATCACATTCAACAACATCGGCGTTTCGTTCCGCACGTTCGCCCTGGGCATACTTACAGGCTTTGGAACGGGGGCCATCCTGTTTTACAACGGGGTGATGATCGGTGCGTTCCAGACGTTTTTTTTCCAGCACGGCGCAGGCTGGGAATCGGCTCTTGCCATCTGGCTGCACGGCACGTTCGAGATTTCGGCTATTATCATCGCGGGGGCGGCGGGCTTTGCTTTGGGTAACGGCTGGCTCTTCCCGGGTACATATTCGCGCGGGTACGCCTTCAGGCAGGGCGCCAAACGCGGGCTTAAAATAATCACCGGGTTAATACCGGTATTCATCATGGCCGGGTTTATCGAAAGCTACCTGACGCGCCATACCGAATACCCGGCGTCCGTACGCCTGACGGTCATCCTCCTTTCGTTTTTATGCATTATTTATTATTATATCATTTTACCCCATACAAGACATCATGGAAAAATATCGGAAACCAAAGATTGAATTTTATCGCCGGCGCACTTTCTCCGAAAAGATGAACGCAACGTTCGATTTCATACGCGAGAACTGGAAACCTCTGTTGAAGTACACGTTCTACCTGATCATGCCGGTCTGTTTAGTACAGACGTTCGCTATGAACTCCTTCATAAGCGGATATATTGAACTCCTGTCGTCCGCAGGCGGCGGGGGAACGCTCTTTTCCGCAAACAGTACGCTGGTTCATTACGGCGTGCTGATGCTTTGCTCGCTGGTCGGCTCGGCGATTATCGCCGGGATGGTTTATGCGCTGATGCAGACTTACGCCACACGTGCGGACGGGCTTGCGCATATCACGCTGGACGATTTTAAGGAAAACCTCGTCCGGAACATCTGGAAGATCCTGTTCATCTCGCTGTTCCTGATTTTTATCTTGTCGGCCATTATCCTCGCAGCTACCTTTTTAGCCGTCGTCGTATCTACCATCTCCCTGTTCATAACCATCCCGCTGATCTTCCTGTGCCTGCTGCTGCTCCTACCGCTTATGATGATTGTTCCTGTGTTTATTTTTGAACGGGACATACGGTTTTCGGATGCGGTAAAGAAAGCCTGGCGACTGGGGATGAGCGCCCTCGGGGGGATGCTTGCGCTTATTTTTGTCCTGGGCGTCATTTCGTCCGTAATACAGACGGTGACCATGTTGCCGTGGTACATCACAATCGTTTTCGGCAACCTGTTTTCGCTTTCGGCCGAATCGCCCGTGACCCAGTCCGTCGTCTTCAAATTCGCCGTGTATATTTTGGGACTGATACAGACCTACGGCATGTACGTGTCTTCGACGATCGGCACCATCGGCCTTGCGTTCCATTATTTCCACGTGCGCGAAAAAGTCGAAGGCGTATCCATAGATTCCAATATTTCAAACTTCAGCAATTTATAGGAAATGATTTTCCGGGCGGACACAATCGCATACGATACCGGCAAAATTGCCGGCTACCAGGCCGACAGCCGTTTTGATTACAATTCGCAGTTGGAAATGACCGGGCTTTCATGGTTCGAGATCGTGTCCAAGTGGTTCAACCGGATGATAAACAGCATTTTCAGCGGGAGAATCGAGGAAGAATATACGACGCCCGTGATGATTGCTCTTTTCCTGATTGCCCTGGTCTCCGTCCTGGTTTTCCTGTACAGGAAGCGCCCGGAACTTTTCATGCGCTCCAGAAAGACCGCTACCCTGCCTTACGATACGGAAGAGGAGAATATTCACAAAATAGATTTCGACAGGGAAATATCCGGCGCTTTGGACAGTGGGGACTACCGCCTCGCCATACGGATGATTTACCTGCATACGCTTCGCATCCTCTCGGACGGCAAACTCATCGACTGGCAAATACACAAGACCCCGACGGAATATTTTTATGAGATTAAGAACAGTGACGTCAAACGGCCCTTTCGCGAACTGACGACCCATTTCCTGCAGATCAGGTACGGCAATTACGCGGCGTCGCCGGAACTGTTTGAGACCGTAAGCCGCATCCGGGAAAACATAAAGGAACTGATTGGAGGAGGGGACGGATGAGAGGTAGCAGGATTTACATGCTGTTCCTGGGCGTATTCCTCGTGCTTGTGTTCCTGCTCGAATACATGTCGCCGCACAAGTTCGTATGGCGGCCTACCTACGACGGGAAAGACCGGGAACCTTTCGGCAGCTATGTGTTCGACGATGTCGTATCGTCGTCCATTGACGGTTATACGGTCTCGGACAAGACGTTTTACCGCATCGTGCACGAAGATTCCACCTCCTCGCCCCGCGCTTTCCTGATTACCGAAAACGCATTTTCATTCCATGATACGGACATCGAATATCTGTATAAGTTACTCCATGCGGGAAACCAGGTGATGATCTGCACGGAATATATCTCATCCAACCTCGAAGATACGCTTCATTTTGAAACCGGATACGACGCTTTCCTGCCGCCGATAAACCGCTATATCAGCGAAAACAAAAGGAGGGACAGTATCTTTTTCGGCAGGGATACCCTCAATCCCGAATGTATCTATGAGGTATATCCCCAGATGCATCCCGTTCATATCATTGCCGGGAAGCATGATTACAGGACGGAAACGCTTGTGTGGAACGGGAAGAACGAACCGCTTGCAGTAAGGATCTTTATCGGGAAAGGGGAGTTATTCCTCGTCTCTACGCCGCTGATGTTTACCAATTACGGCATTCTCGACGGGAATAATGCCTCCTACGCTTTCCGCCTCCTGTCCTGCATGAAAGACAAACCGCTCGTGAGGATCGAAGCCTACGGTGACCACAGTGGCAAGGCAGGGACGCCGCTCCGTTACGTACTGTCGGAACCGCCCCTGAGATGGGCCGTCTATTCGATATTAACGTTGCTGGCGTTATTCATGGTGTTCACGGCAAGGCGGCGCCAGCGTATCATCCCCGTAGTCAAGACGCCTCCCAACCGCACGCTGGGCTTTATGCAACTCATAAGCAACCTGTATTACCGGAAACATGACAACGGGGAGATGCTGAAGATGAAACACCTTTATTTCTGCGACGAAGTGAAGCGCCTGACAGGCGTGGACCTCCGGGAACACGTGCCTGGCGAAAACGCCTTTATGCGCCTGTCGGAAAAGAGCGGGATGGAGATGGCGTTTATCCGTACACTTATCAGGAATATAAACATGGCGATGTATCGCCATGAGGCATCCGACTTACAACTGAAACATTATATTGACGGTATGAATGATATTTTACATGCATTGAAATCTTAAATGAAACAATATGGAAGAAAAAAATGAAACAATGGATTTGACACCTTTTACGGAAAAGGTAAACCGGCTGAAAAGTGCAATCGGCAGCGTCGTTGTCGGCCAGGAACGGGCGATCGACCTGATACTTGCGGCCATCCTCGCACGCGGGCATGTCCTGCTGGAAGGCGTTCCGGGAGTAGCCAAGACGCTTCTTGCCAAAATGATCGCCCGCCTTATCAACGCAGACTTCTCGCGCATCCAGTTCACCCCCGACCTGATGCCGTCCGACGTGCTCGGAACGTCTGTTTTCAACATGAAAACAAGTGAATTTGGTTTTCACGCCGGTCCCGTCTTTGCCGACATCGTGCTGGTCGACGAAGTGAACCGCGCCCCGGCCAAAACGCAGTCCGCCCTGTTTGAAGTCATGGAAGAACGGCAGGCTACGATTGACGGCATACTCCACCCGATGAGTCCGCTATATACGATCCTGGCTACCCAAAACCCCATAGAGCAGGAAGGTACATACAAACTCCCGGAAGCGCAATTAGACCGGTTTATGATGAAGATAACCATCCCTTATCCTTCGTTCGACGAGGAAATAGCGATTCTGGAACGCCATAACCGGAACGCCCGCCTGGCAAAGTTGGAGGAAGTCGAAGCGGTTATCTCGCGCGAAGAATTGCTGCAGATGTTTGAGTACGTCGAACGGGTGTTTATCGAGAACTCCCTGCTGCGCTACATCGCCTCCGTCGTACAGCAGACCCGGAACAGCAAGGCGGTTTACCTCGGCGCTTCGCCGCGTGCATCGGTCGCCATGCTGCAATCCTCCAAAGCAATGGCGCTGCTGCAGGGACGCGAATTTGTGACGCCGGAAGATATAAAAACGGTTGCGCCTTTCGTCCTGCAACACCGGCTGATACTTACGGCCGAAGCCGAAATGGAAGGGCATACGCCGCTCAAAGCCGTGCAACGGCTGATCGAGAAAGTTGAAGTACCGAAATGAGTGTGTGTCCATGTTCCTGACCAAACGTTTCTACATTGCCGGATTAGTCGTCATCGCGCTGTTCGTGTCGGGCTATTTTGTACCCGCCGTCTTCACGGCCGGCAAAACGGTTCTGGCGTGCCTTGCACTTGCGGTTGCGGCCGACGTCGCCATGCTGTGGCGCCGCAAAAAAGGGGCGGATGCGGAAAGATACTGCGCTCCGAGATTCTCAAACGGCGACGCCAACGACGTGCGCTTGATTGTGGAAAGTGCGTATCCGTTCCCCGTAAACGTTGATATCATTGATGAAATCCCGGTGGTATTCCAGCGTCGCGACATACTTTTCAGGGTGAAGCTGAAACCCGGAGGCCGCGAAGTGATACATTACAAACTGCGTCCCGTGAAACGCGGTGAATATGGCTTCGGGAGGATTCTCCTCTACGTAACGACGGCGTCAGGACTGGTAAGCCGCCGGATAAAATGCGCCGCAGCTGTTGATATCGCCGTCTATCCGTCGTTCGTCATGCTGCACCGGTACGAGATGATGGCGATACATAATAACCTGACGGAACTGGGCATCAAAAAAATGCGCCGCATCGGACACAATACGGAATTTGAATACATAAAAGAATATATAAAGGGCGACGACTACCGGACGGTCAACTGGAAAGCAAGCGCACGCCGCCATTTTCCAATGGTAAACATCTACCGGGACGAACGTTCGCAGCAGATATACAGCGTCATCGACAAAGGCCGAATCATGCAAAACGCATTCCGGGGAATGACACTCCTCGATTACGCAATCAACGCATCGCTGGTACTGTCGTTCGTCGCCATACGCCGGGAAGACAAAGCGGGCCTCGCCACGTTCGCGGAAAAATTTGAAACGTTCATCCCCGCCGGCAAACAGACCGGGCAGATGCAACTGATACTCGACAGCCTGTACCGCCAGCAAACAACATTCGGCGAAAGCGACTATTCATCGTTGTACGTACATATAAATAAATTCATCAACAAACGCAGCCTGCTGATAATTTATACTAATTTCGATACGATAACCGGCATGGAACGCCAGATTGAATACCTCCGCCGGCTGGCGCGGCGGCATGTCGTGTTAGTCGTGTTTTTTGAAGATACGGAGATGAAAGCGTTTGCCGCCAAACGGCCGGCATCCATAGAAGGATATTACCAACAAGTCATTACCGGCAAATTCATATTTGAGAAACACCACGTAATCGTCAAACTAAAACAGCACGGCATCTATTCGCTCCTGACCGAA
>JAISYY010000197.1 GCA_031269635.1 Tannerella sp.
AAGATTTATTTTTTGTGAATCGCGCGCGTGCGCGTATTCCTTTTACATTATATACGTCTCTCTCTCTCTCTCTCTCTCTCTCTCTCTCTCTCTCTCTCTCTGCAAGGATCATGCCAAACCTTTCGTCGAAAGTCTTAAATATGCTTAAATTACAATTTATAGCGACGCCTGTTGTTAAGAGAAAATTCATAAACTATGTTTTTTAAGTATAATACAATAACGGCGATAAAAATACAACTCTTTATTCATGTGCAAAAATATTTTCGCAAAAAAACAACGTAGTTATATATTTTTAACCAAAGTTCCCGGTTTGTTATAAATCCTCAATAAAGCATATAAAGGACAGGTTTCGAATAAAGACATATTCCTGATGGAGTTTTATTATTTTGCTGATTGGAAATTTATTAGTATTGGAACGTTTTATCAACCGATAGTCAGTCAATGTATTGAACGCACTCTGTGTGTAGACGACCCGTAAGAGCTGTTCATACACGTTCAGAAACGGAAGAGTTGAAAATAAACAAGCGGTGTTTCGGGCGTTTGCCCTGTTATTTTGTGTTTTTATTTTGTATTGCGCTTAACTTGCACTATCTTTGTCCCCTTCAAAATTTAAATTATACAGCAGTGGCAAAGACAAAGTATATTTTCGTGACGGGAGGCGTTGTGTCTTCTTTGGGTAAGGGGATTGTTTCAGCCTCGTTGGGAAAGCTGCTTCAGGCGCGGAATTATAAAGTGACGATACAGAAGTTCGACCCGTATATCAACGTTGATCCCGGGACGCTCAATCCGTATGAGCATGGGGAATGTTTCGTTACGGTCGACGGGCGCGAGGCCGATTTGGACCTCGGTCACTACGAGCGTTTCCTGAATGTTCCCACGACGCGGGCAAATAATATCACGACAGGTCGCATTTATCAGAATGTTATCGAGAAAGAGCGGCGGGGCGATTTCCTGGGCAAAACGGTACAGGTTATCCCGCATATTACGGACGAAATAAAACGCAATGTCAAATTGCTGGGAACGAAGGACAAGTACGATTTCGTTATCACGGAAATAGGTGGTACGGTCGGCGATATCGAGTCGCTGCCGTTCATCGAGAGCGTGCGCCAGCTGAAGTGGGAGCTGGGGAAAGATTGTATATGCGTACATCTTACCTATATTCCTTTTCTCGCCGCCGCCAAGGAATATAAGACGAAACCTACGCAACATTCCGTGAAACAGTTGCAGGAACTTGGCGTGCAGCCGGATATCCTGGTGCTTCGTACCGAACGCGAACTTGGCCCGTCGATTCTTCATAAGGTGGCGCTGTTTTGTAATGTTTCCAAAGAAGCGGTTATCCAGTCGGTCGACGTCCCGACGATCTACGAGGTGCCGCTTATGCTCCAGCGTCAGAAAATGGATGAGATATTGCTGGAAAAAGTCGGATTCCCGGTGGGGCCTACACCCGAAATGAAACAGTGGAAAGAGTTTTTGCACCGTAAAAACACTGCCGTAAAAGAGGTTAAGATAGCTCTTGTCGGTAAATACGTTGAGTTGCAGGATGCTTATAAGTCAATCGAAGAATCGTTGCTCATCGCGTCGATTTATAATGACCGGATACTGGATTTGCATCTCGTTCATTCGGAAAAAGTCAACGAACAGAACGTTGAGGAGCAATTGAAGGATATGGACGGGATTGTTATTGCTCCCGGTTTCGGACAGCGTGGCATTGAAGGGAAATTTGTAGCCCTGAAATATGCCCGCGAACACGATAAGCCGTGTTTTGGCATTTGTCTCGGCATGCAATGTATGGTTGTCGAATATGCCCGTAATGTACTGGGATTGGAAGGCGCAAATTCGACGGAAATGGAACCCAACGCTCCCTATAAGGTGATTGACCTTATGGAAGAACAGAAGAATATTACCAATTTGGGCGGGACGATGCGCCTTGGCGAATATGAATGTGAGCTTAAAAAGGACACAAAAGTGTATGAAGCCTACAGAAAGCAGCATATAATGGAACGTCACCGTCACCGTTACGAATTTAATAACGAGTTCAAAAAGCAGTTTGAGGATGCAGGGATGAAATGCGTCGGCGAGAATCCCGAAACAAATCTCGTTGAAGTCGTAGAAGTGCCGGGACTTACATGGTATGCCGGCGTTCAGTATCATCCGGAATACAATTCTACGGTTATTAAGCCCAATCCGCTGTTTGTCGGCTTTGTGAAGGCTGCTATAAGTGCAAATAACAAATAATACGAATGGATAAAAATACAGTAATAGGTTTTGTTTTAATAGGACTGGTTTTAGTCCTGTTCAGTTGGCTTAACCGGCCTTCAAAAGAGCAGATGGAAGCGCGGCAGCGTTATCAGGATTCGATCGCTTCGGTAGTGCAGGAGATGCAACAGTCCGCCGTTGCAGCGGAACAGGCGCGTAAAGAGGCGTCGTTCACGGAAGCGCTGCCGGAAGAAGTTTCCGATTCCCTGCGCCGGGTGCAACTGCGGAATAATTTCGGAGCGTTCGCTTCGGCCCTTACCGGTACGGACGAGGTGATAACGCTCGAAAACAGTCGCATAGAAGTTAAAATAAACAGTAAGGGCGGGCATGTATCTTATGCGCGGGTGAAGGATTATGTCACGTACGAAAAGGAACCGCTGGTATTGTTTGACGGCGATGATTCCCGCTTTAACGTCACGTTTGTTACCGCAACGAACCGTGTGGTGAATACGTCCGATTTATATTTTACCCCCGTGAAAGGCGCCTCCGGCAATTCCGTCGTTATGCGTCTTGCCGTAGGAGAAGGTGGGGTTGTGGATTTTGTATATACGCTAAACCCGGACGATTACATGCTGGACTTTACGATTCGGACGAGCGGGCTGAACGGGTTGCTGGCGCCTTCGACAAACGCGCTGGATATTCAGTGGAGCCAGAAAATGAGGACGCTGGAAAAAGGACGTAAACTGGAAAACCAGAACACCGGCCTGTATTATAAATTCTTTACCGGCGATGTGGAACATTTCGGGGAATCGAAAGACGAAGAAAAAATACTGTCGAACCGCCTGAAATGGATTGGCTATAAAAATAGATATTTCACATCGGCGTTGATCACCGGCGAAGTTTTTGAGGCGACGACCCTCTCTGTCCGGCAGGAACCGACGGATGCCCGTTATCTCAAGGAATTTAATACGACAACGGCCGTAGCCTTCGGTATTGCAGGTGACGAATCTGTCGGGTTCCGCTATTTCTTCGGGCCGAACAAATACAGTCTGCTGCGTACGTATGACAGGGAACAGCCTGCCGGCCAGCAGTTGGACCTCGACAACCTTGTCCCGATGGGTTATCAGTGGGTGCGTCCGATCAATAAATATTTCATTTTGCCGATATTTGATTATCTCGGCAGATTCATGACCAATTACGGGCTTATTATATTCCTTTTGACATTAGCCGTAAAACTTGTATTATTCCCCCTTACCTATAAATCGTACATGTCGCAGGCCAGGATGCGGGTTTTGCGTCCGCAGGTAGAAGCCTTGAAACTTAAGTTCCCGAAGAAAGAGCAGGCCATGGAACTGCAGCAGGCGACCATGGCGCTATACAGCAGCGCCGGCGCCAGTCCGCTGACCGGCTGTTTGCCGATGTTGCTCCAGATGCCGTTCCTTATCGCGCTGTACTGGCTGTTCCCCACGTCAATAGAACTCCGCCAACAGGGATTCCTGTGGGCCGAAGACCTTTCGACCTATGATGCCGTCCTGTCGTGGAGCGCCGATATACCGTTGATCAGTTCATTCATCGGGAACCATATCAGCCTGTTCTGTGTGCTTATGACGGCGGTGAACCTTGTATATACAAAGGTGAATATGAGCATGAGCAATACCGGACAGCAGCAAATGCCGGGAATGAATATGATGATGTATCTCATGCCGCTGATGTTCTTCGTTTTTTTCAACCAAAATTCTGCGGGACTGAGTTATTATTTCCTTGTCTCCACATTGATAACGATTGCCCAGACGATGCTGTTCCGTTTCGCTATCAACGAAGAAAAGTTGCTTGCCAAACTTGAGGAAAATAAAAAGAAACCCAAGAAGAAATCCGGCTTCATGAAACGCCTGGAAGAAGCGCAGCGCATGCAACAGGAGCAAGTGCGCAAACAGCAGAAAGAACGCGAAAAACGCCAGCGTTCAAGCAAAAGATAATGCATCGGGTAGCAACCACGCTCGACGCTCAACTTCGAAGATACGCCAGCGCTTTTTCCATATCGCCGGGCGTGTCGATGCCGATCGTATCAAGGTTCGTTATCCCGGCCTTTATCCTGTAGCCGTTCTGGAGCCAGCGCAACTGCTCAAGGCTTTCGGCCTTTTCGAGCGAAGACTGCGGCAGGGCGGTAATTTCCTTTAAGATATCCGTCCGGTATGCATACAGCCCGATATGTTTATAAAACGGATGCGTTTTGAGCCATTCCGTATGTTTCTCGCCCCGGATATAAGGGATGATGGAGCGGCTGAAATACATTGCTTCGCCGCGATTGTTGAGAACAACTTTCGGCGTATTCGGGTTAAACAGGGTTTGTTCAAAATCGCCGTCCCGGTCGAACGGTTTCACGAGCGTTGCGATTTGCGTATCAGGTTCGGAAAAGCAACTTTTGATGAGTTCAATCTGTTCCGGTTGGATGAACGGTTCGTCTCCCTGGATATTTATCACGACATCAAACCCGTCCCCGGCTTTGCAGTAAGCCTCGTAACAGCGGTCGGTTCCGCTGTTATGCTTTCCAGAAGTAAGGACGGCATTGCCCCCGAATTTTTTTACGGCTTCCGCGATCCGTCCGTCGTCGGTTGCTACATACAACCGGTCTACGGCCGGATGAACCTGTTCGTAAACCCTTTGTATCATCGTTTTGCCGTCCATATCGGCCAGCGGCTTGCCCGGGAAGCGCGTTGAGGCGTAACGGGCGGGAATTATTCCAAGAAATTTCATATATTCAGTGTTTGTCGTTTTATTAATTAAGCGGCGTAAAATTACACATAATGTAGCACGCCGCCAAATTTTTTGATACTTTGGCCTGCATTTACCTGCGCCGGTTTTCATTTCAGGTTTTCAACCACCAAGAACGTTACTGTCCGCCAAACCACTATTCATTATATTAAAGCTAACGGTCCGCGTTCCTTTCCAGGCGCCTTTGCCGTAGATAATGAGGTAGGCGGTGCCGGGGCGGTCGTTTTTACGGTAGGTGACTTCGTAGTCGCGGGCGAAGACGAGCTTGCGGCCTTCTTCGTCAAAGACTTCGGGGAGCGGGGTGGCGGGTTCGCCTGTCCAGGGCTGTTTGGGGATTGTGGCTACCGTCGTGTTCTTGATGTCCTTTTTGGCGTGGCGGCGGGTACGCTCATTGAAATAGGTCACTTCGCCGTTCAGTTCGCGGACGAACTGTCCGGTCACGTTGTAGCCGTTGAGCGTACTATATGCGTCGATGCATTCGACGATGCTGCGGTACACGGCGTCTTCTCTCTTCCTGACCGGACACAACTTTTCCTGCGGGCGGTCGGCACGTTCCTTGTTGCGCCGGATAAAGATCTGCTCGAAGTCGTTTTGCGCCGCTTCAAGTTCCGTCACCCAGCCGTTAAGCCCCAGGACAGTCACCTGTGCAGAATAGTTTTCCCGCAGATCGGATACCAGGATTTTCACGGCAACCGATTCTTCCTCGTACGCTTTCTTTTCAATTTCGCCCTACTAGGGGTTTATCATAAAAATCCACCTATGCAGACAAAGCAGACAATAACCGGACAAAATTCTAACTAACAGCAGGATAAACGGGATTTTCTTTTATTTTTTTCTCTGGGAACAGACATAAAAAGACAAAAAAAGGACACAAACAGACAGAGTTTGCAACCTAAATCGTACCCCCAGACAAAGGACGATAAAATAGAGGCATAAGTTGTCTACATTTGCCCGGACATTTGTCCTACAATTATCTGGAATTGATTATGTTACATAACACTCAATTTGAAACGAATGTAGTAATTTTGCGGTTTTTTAAAATGAGTATTTTAGTATGAGAAGTACATTTCTTGTTACAAATTACCAGCTGGCCCACAATACGCTTGCCAAATATCTGAAAAATCTCCGGCATATTATCGGCATAGCCATTGACAACGAAATGATAACTAAAAATCCGTTTTCCAAACGTAACGTTCAGTACATTAACACCGACACTCAGGATGAAATAAATACGCTTGCCGGTTTGCAGTTTGACAGGATTGAACTTGAACAGGCGCGGGACATATTTTTATTTTGCTGTTTTACAGGATTTTCATATTCCGACCTGTACAATTTGAAGAAAGAAAACATTCAACTTTCTTTTGACGGTAAACTGTGGATAAAAGGCAGACGGCAAAAGACTGATACGGAGTACAATATCCCGCTGTTGAACATTCCGAAAATGATTTTGGAAAAGTACGAAAAACAGCAAACGGACACAGACAGTAAATTTTACCTGTCAGACATTTGCAAAAATATAACAGTCTGTTGAAAGAGGTTGCGAAAGCCGGCGGCATTGACAAGCGAATTACTTCTCATCTTGTGAGGCATACATTTGCAACTACCATATGTTCTGCTTCTCTTGTACCCCTAATATGAGCAAGAACGCTCTGAAACAAAAATGGGATAATATTCAAATCCGTATCAACGCTCATTTCGACATCTACCTTACCCGAAAAATAAGGATAACTGCTATTGAAAGAATATTCGGAACTTGCACACACACGACCCTCTTTTTTGTATGACAG
>JAISYY010000293.1 GCA_031269635.1 Tannerella sp.
CGCCCGGTAGTCGAACAAATGGCCAAAGGCGCCCTGAAAGTATTGGGTTGCGATTATGCCATCGCCACATCCGGCATAGCCGGTCCCGGAGGAGGTACGCCCGAAAAACCCGTCGGCACAGTCTGGATAGCCGTAGCCGGCGCCGGGAAAGTCACCGCAAAAGAATATCATTTCACAGTCCATCGCGAAGTAAACATCCAGCGCACCGTTAACATGTCATTACTAATGCTTTTGGAGGAACTGAATTGCAAATGATTGCCGTATTCAATGAATCCCGGTACGGGGTCTGCGACACGCCTTGTTACCGGGTGCGGTACTAAGGCGGTTCGGCGGCATCCTCCCGTTTGTCAGTAGTAATACAGCGTCACCTTTACCGGGAAATGATCCGATATCATACGTGCTTCGGCCTCTACGAAGAATACTTCTTTGGGGGAATCGCCGGTAGCGGGATTGTCGTCATTTACAAAAGTGCGGTAACTGTCCGTTAGTATGCCGTAGCGGTCGGCCTTGAATTTTCCTGATATAAAGATATGATCAATGCGGCTGTTGGAAAACCTGTTACTTTTGAATGAATTAAATGTCCCGTTTAACGCATAGCGCACCTTCGCCGTTTCGTATGTATCGCGAAGGATGTCGGATCCGGCAAGGAGTTTGTAACTTTCGTTCGTCTGGTCAACATTGAAATCGCCGGCGAGAATGACGGCGGCGCCTGTTCCGCACATATCTTTTATTTTATTCAGGATGAGAATAGCGCTCTGTCGCCGGGCTTCCTTACCGATATGGTCAAAATGTATGTTGAAAAACCATATTTCCTTCTTCTTTTTAAGGTCCCGGAACTGTCCCCACGTACAGATACGCGGCAACGCGGCATCCCATCCTTTGTTTGGGTAGTCCGTATTTTCGGAAAGCCAGAAATTGCCTGATTTCAGGAGCCGGAAACGATCTTTTTTGTAAAATACCGGCACGTATTCCCCCTTCGTTTTCCCATCTTCCCGTCCCACGCCGATAAATCCGTATCCGGGCAGCCCGTCAAGCAGGTTTTCGAGCTGATGGTGGAGTACTTCCTGCGTCCCGAAAATGTCAAAATCGTTAAACAGTATTTGCTGTGTAATCAGCGGGTAGCGTCTTTCCCATCCGTTGCCTGCCTTTTTATCGTCGCCGCTGTCATAACGGACATTGTATGTCCCCACGACAAGATCCTGTGCATAAGTGATACGGAAAGAGCCGTTCACAACTATCAATGTAACTAATAATAAAACTTTTTTCATCTGTATATATATTTAAAAATTCAACATTCGGCAGATTGAGAGTTCATCAGAGAAGAACTACGGGAAATACGTCCCGCCTACGCCTCTGTTTTTGTTTGGCTACAAAAGTACAAAAAAAACAGTTTATCAATGTAACATGCAGAGAAAACGCATGAAATTTTCCGGAAATCCAATCTTGCTGTTATTATCTAAAAAATATTCCTATATTTGTACTCGCATAACGGTATAGAATTACAGCATCCGGAAAGAATTTATTAAAACAGATAAAAAATGAATTTAAACAACTTTTACAAACACGTTTCACACAAAATCTATGAAAGAGGCGAAGAATATTACGAAGATAACATGGTTGATAATGTCGAACATAACCATCCCGATACATGGACGGCAGAAGTGGAGGGAAGCGACCTGTACACCGTTGAAATAAAATTGAATGGCGATGAGATTGTGTCATGGGATTGCAATTGCCCTTACGATTACGGCGATATTTGCAAACATGCAGTGGCTGTCCTCCTGTATATTAAGGATAATAAGGATCGTCATCCGGTAAATACCCCGCTTTCTCCTCAACAGGAACAACTGACGGAGATTTTGAAACAGGCCGGTCATAAAGAACTTACATCTTTTCTGATTCAATATGCCGGTACGCATCCCGATTTTTATCAGGAATTAATATCCCATCTTCACCCGCAAAAGAAGGTAAATGTTCAGGCCGATTATACAAAGGAGATACAAAAATGCTTTCATGTAAGAGGCTCCGACAGGTATGATTACTCACATGAAGGAACGTCAATCTCTTATCAATTGGATGGTTATATCGAAAAAGCCAAATCGTTAATAAAACTGGATTGCAGGGAGGAAGCCTTGGCTATTTTACTTTGCATTATTAAGGAAATAGGAGATGATTATGAAGAATATGATGATTACGATGGCGATTTAGGCGCTGTGTGCCATGAGGCTTCGGAGATAATTGCCGGAATGGTTGAATCCGGTTTGACGGATGATTTATCGAAAGTTTTGATGGATAAAATAAGCCCAATGATTAAAAACCGCAATTATGATAATTATGATTTAGCCAACTTAAATCAATTACTCTTTTCGGCAAGCCTCAAATCTTCAAACGTTGAGGATGGGATTCGAATTGTGGATGAAGCATTAAAAAACGAGCCGGATTCTTTTCGTACCTATTCATTAGTCAGATCAAAAATTGAACTTTTAGAAAGCGCCGGCAAAAAAGAAGAAGTGAGAAATGTCATCTCTCAATATTTGTATTTACCCGAAATCCGAAAAATCAAACTGAAAGAGCTGATATCGGAAAAACAGTACTGGAAAGCGCTTGCTTTAATTGACGAAGGAATAAGCCTTGCCGAAAAGAAAGGACATCCGGGAACCGTAAGCGACTGGAAAGATGAAAAACTGTTGGTTTACAAATTGATGGATAACAAAGAAAAAGTAATTGAACTGGCGGAAGATTTATTCGTTAACGGCAGGGAGAGCCTGAAATATTATCATGTCCTGAAAACCGTCATTCCTTCCGAAAAGTGGGCCGGTTATCTGGATGACGTTCTCTTAAAATCAGGGAAACAAAAAACGTGGGGAGTCGGAGGTCATGTATTGACGCAGATTTATATCACAGAAGAATATTGGGACAGGTTGATGGATTATGTCGAAAAGAATGTCCGGTTAGAGAAAAATGGTTCATTGGAAGAATATGAATCTTATTTGAAACCGCGATATCCGGAACGGATGTTAGCATTTTACCGGTCACAAATTCTCAATTATGCTGCTAAAAATATGGGAAGGGACCATTACAAATATGTAGCCGGAGTATTGAAAGTGATGAAAAAATATCCCGGTGGAACGGAAACAGTCAATTCACTTTTGACTCATTTCAAATCTGTTTATTCCAATCGTCGTGCGATGATGGAGGAACTGGGAAAATGATTCTTTATGTTCAGAAAAAAAGGTTGCCTGGAAAATCAGGCAACCTTCGATAGGGTTAGCATAATACGCCAAGATATTAATCAACATTGAGGGTAACGCGTTTAAACGCCGTTACGGTCAAATCTTTATCCTGTTGTTTAAGATACTGCTCAATCGTCAACTTTGAATCTTTTACAAATTCCTGTTGCAGGAGCGTGTTTTCTTTGAAAAACTTCTGGAGTGCGCCTTCCGCTATTCGGTCGAGAATATTTTCCGGTTTACCTGCCTGAATCGCTTTATCGCGGGCAATTTCCTTTTCCGTATCAACGACCTTTTGGGGAACATCGGCGGGAGTAATTGAAACGGGATTCATCGCCGCTACCTGCATGGCGACATCGCGTTTCACCTGGCGTTCCGCATCTTTGTTGAACGCAACGATTGTAGCCAGTTTGTTTCCCGGATGAATGTATGAAATCGTAGAAGCGTCGTTCACAAATTCGTAGAAGCCGAGTTCCATTTTCTCTCCCGTAACGCCAATGCGGTCGGTAATATGATTTTCGACCGTACGGCCATCCTTCAGCGTCAAAGCAAGAAGTTCTTCTTTTGATGCCGGCTTGTTTGCCATAGCGAGGTCAAGGAAACTTTGTGTCATTGCGATGAAATCCGCATTTTTTGCGACGAAGTCGGTCTCGCACTTTACGGCCACGATAGCCGCGAAATCACCGTTTTCCACCGCTAAAACACAACCTTCCGCCGCTTCACGATCAGAACGTTTTGCCGCAACAGCCTGACCTTTTTTGCGGATTATTTCCATTGCTTTCTCAAAGTCGCTACCGGATTCTTCCAGCGCGTTTTTGCAATCCATCATACCTGCACCGCTCATTTTACGCAATTTTGTTATATCTGCTAATGTTACTGCCATAATTTGTTTTTTATTATTGTTATTGATAATTTTCGCCGTATGCATGTAATTAACTTATTCCATGAATTTCCTCATGTAACATTAAACGGCGTTCGGATATATTATTTTTTATTCTTCGACAAGGTCTTCTGTTTCGGCATCTTCTTCTTCTTTTACTTCTTCAACAGGAGTCTCCTCTGATTTTTTTGCGCGTGTTTTCCGTTCGCGTTTAGGAGCCGTTTCACCGGCTTCGTTACTGTCATCTTTATTGGCGCGTTCCGCTCTGCCTTCCTGTAAGCCTTCCTGAATCGCTTTACAAAGTGCGCCCAAAATTAATTCTACGGATTTTGTAGCGTCATCATTTGCAGGAATCACAAAATCGACATTTGAGGGGTCGGAATTTGTATCAACCATACCGAATACAGGTATGCCCAGACGGTTTGCTTCGCGAACGGCAATATGTTCCTTCATTACGTCGACAACGAACAGTGCGGACGGGAGACGGTTCAAGTCTGCAATAGAACCGAGATTCTTTTCCAGTTTCGCACGCTGGCGTGTGATTTGCAACTTTTCTCTTTTCGACAGATTGTCGAACGTACCGTCGATAGCCATTTTGTCGATCGTGGACATTTTCTTTACAGCCTTACGGATTGTAGGGAAATTTGTCAACATGCCGCCCGGCCAACGCTCAATAACATAAGGCATATTAACGGAAGTAGACAAATCGGCGACAATTTGTTTCGCCTGTTTTTTGGTAGCTACGAACAGGATTTTACGTCCCGATTTAGCCAGATTTTTCATTGCCTCCGCTGCTTCATCTATTTTAGCAACTGTTTTATATAAATCAATGATATGAATACCATTACGCTCCATGAATATATAAGGAGCCATTGCAGGGTTCCATTTACTTTTTAAGTGCCCGAAATGAAC
>JAISYY010000307.1 GCA_031269635.1 Tannerella sp.
TCGTGCCTGCCCCTGAACAGGAACTGGTTTTGGAAAACTTCGTTCCCCGACGATCCGGTGAAAGACCCCGCCGAAATGGTCAGGAACAATCTTGAGCCGTTCAACCGGGTGCACTGCAATTTCATCCTCAACGTCGCTCCGAACAGGGACGGCCTGATTGACGACAACGCCCTGGCTGCGCTCAAGGAAATCGGACGGCTATGGAACGACGACGTCCCTGCGACTCCCCTGCCACCGTTCGACCCGCCGGTTGTCTCGGCCAACATTGCCAAGCGCCAGCCCGTCAATTCGAGCTGGAGCGACGACATGATGATTATGGACTTCGGCAACGACGACGATTTCAGTACGTCGTGGCAGTCGAACGAAGAAGTCGCCCGGCCGTGGTTTGAAGTCGACTTCCCGCGCGACCGTTTCTTCAATGCGATCGCCGTCTACGACACGAAGCAGTGCATCAGGAAATATCGCCTGCTCTGCGAACAGGACGGCGAATGGAAAACGATCGTCTCCGGCAACAACGACCTGAAGGTGAAAATACACCGTTTCGACCGTATCCGCGGCGGAAAGGTGAAAATCATCATCGACGAATCCTCCGCCCCCCCAGCCATTGCAGAGTTCTGCGTCTACGACGAAGTGAGATAACGTAAAAAAACAGGAGAATGATAATTAACCGGGAACTCAGGCGCCATACCTGACTTTCCCGGTTATTTTTTTAACCCGGTTGAAAAAGTACAGGCTTCGATTCTTCCTGTTTTTATTCCAGGTGAAAAACTTCTTCCAGGTAAACCGTCACGGGCGAATTGTCGGGGTTGACTTCCATGATGTCGCTCATGTAATCCCACCATTTCTGCTGGATTTCGATGTTGCCCAGTTCCTGCGACGACGTGTCGCCGCTTACCTTTTGTACGCCGAAAAGGATGTTCGTTTCCTCATCCAGATAGATGGAATAATCGCTGATTCCGGAACGCTTGATGAGGTCTGCGATTTCAGGCCATACAGCGTTGTGCCGTTTGATGTATTCCTGTTTACATCCCGGCTTCAATTTCATTTTAAAAGCTACTCGTTTCATAATTATAATATTTTTATGGGTTAGTAATTACATTTCTTTTCCAGTTCCCTGATCACCACCGGCCCCAGCAGTCCCGAAGGCAGCGGCGTCCACGTGTCAAACCGTGTGTCCCGGTAGGTGATGTTTACGAAATTGATTTCATGGAAGATGCGCCACTCCACGCCGCGACGGTCGTAGTCAGCGATGCGGTTTGCGGGCAGATTCGTCACTTCTATTTCAAGTGTGTTTTCGCCGTCCCGGAGCAGGTCGCCGATAAGCGCTTCGAACGGAACGGCATAGCGTGTGCCGGCTTTCTTTCCGTTCACCCTCACAACGGCGCTTTCACGCACATCGCCCAGGCAGAGACGGTACTCTCTGCCCTGTTCTTTCGTGAAATCGAACGTCGTTTCATAGAGAGCCGTTCCCATGTTTCTTTTCAGGGTTTCGTTATCCAGTTCCGTCCATGAAATAAGAGCCGGAAGCCGGAACGTTTCGTTCACAGCCGGTTCGCTTTCGACGAAACGCATCTTCCAGTCCGTATCTAATGCGACAATCCTGTCCGTCGGCTGGTAATAAATCCAGTCTTCCGCCCGGATGTTCCTGCCGGCAAACGTCTTTATGATAATGGATTCGCCCGGCCGGAGTTGCATGTAGACTTCCGTCCTTCCGTTGCGGGTGCGCAGGCAGGCTTTGCCCGTTTTACCCGTCATGGGGTCGTAGAACACGGCGCTTTCCGCCCTCGTGCCGAGCGCCACCCAGCCGTCTACCGGACGGTTTTGCAACAGGGCGAAGAAATAAATATGACCGCCGTCGTGCCTGCGGCGGATCAGTTTCCCGCCGAAGTCCGCGACAAACGATTCCCGGTAAGTATCAAACGCCGTCAGCAGGGAAGCGTCAAACGTCCCCGCCGTCACCGTTTTTTCCGTGCGCAGTTTTTCCATAATCCTGCTAAACGCCTGCCGCCGTTCTTCCAGACGAAACAATCCCGGCACGTCTTCGGGATACTGTCCTGCAAAGATGACCGCCGCTCCCTGCTGTGCCAGCTCGTGAATACGCGAGAGGGTCTCGACGGGAATCCGCTTGACCGCCGGAAGAATCAGCGCCTTGTAAAGCGCACCGCCTTCCGTTTTCAAGAGGCCGTTTTCGACGGTACAGGTTTGCAGGAAGCGGTCGGAGATGTAATCCACATCATATCCCGAAGCCATGATACGATCTACCGCGCCGCAAAATTCCGGCAGGCGTTCGCGCATGCCGTGAATTGCAAACGACAGGTAGTAGTTACCGCGTTGTTCGTGCAGGAAATCGTATATCGGCAGGTAAAGCAGGAAGTCGTTGTCGGGTGCGCCGCTTTGCAGGAACGCCTGCGTGCGTGCGATATAGTCGAAAAATGCCGGTGCGTCGCGCCATATCGTGTTGGTTGGCGACATGTCGACAGAGGCGTAGAATTTCCATCCGGGCCAGGCAGCGTCGCGCGGCGAATAGGCCGTGCCGTGGAAGAAGACGTGATTGACACCGGAAGCGAACATCAGGTCAAGTTCGGGCTTGCATTGCGAGAGCGATGTTCGGAAATGTTCGGTCAGCCAAGTGAACGTTTCGGACGATGTGTATTTTTTCCCTGCGATGTGCGCCGCCGAAGACGCATATTTCAGTACTGTCGGGTCACTGTCGTTCGTCTTGCGGATAGAATCCCTGCGCAGGCCGGGAATGTCGAAGTCGGTGATGCCGAACGATTCACATTCGGGAATGTCCACCAGTGCGTAGAGGTCAATCAGGTTGGCCGGCGAGCCGTGCGCCTGGTTCCGCACGGTGAGGCCGTGGCCGTGCGCCCAGTCAACCCATACCTGTGTAAAATTCTCGCGCAGCATATCCCCGACCGTTTCGCGGTAGTCGGCGATCACGCGTGCCGAACTGTCCGTAGCGCCGTCGGCCAGCAGTTCGGGGAAATGATCCTGCAAACGGTAACCGCGCCGCCGTTCAAACTCGTCCGTCAACGCCGGTGTCCAGTCGGCGTCGTACACTTCGTACGAATCGTTGAAGACGCCTTGCGGGAACGGCGTCCCCGCCGCCGCAAAAGCCCGGTCGAACTTTTCAAAATAGCGCTCGACGGCTTCCCGGTTCAGGTGGTCCAGCACATTGCCTTTACCGCCGGGCGCCGCCCGTTTCACCTGCTGCCCCGTCTTCCCGACTTCCGGCCGGCCGTCGCGGAAAATAACCTTACTCGCCGCATCGTCGACACTTATTTCCGGGCCGCCGAAAGGCCAGCCCGTGCCGTTGTTCATGTCCACACCCATGTCCAGCCGTCCGGCTTCCGACAGTGTGAACGCCAGCATTTCCATCCACCGCGGCGAAAGATAGTCAATATACTGCGCTTCCCGGCCCTTCACACCGTAGATGGGCGTTATCTCCACGCCGCCGATACCCGCACGGCTCAGCGCCTCCAGGTTATACGTGATATTGGCCGAATCGACGGCGCTTCCCATCCACCACCAGCGCGTCCAGGGTTTCGTCTCGCGCGTAATCTCCGGCCAGGAAACATCCTCCGGCTCCGGTGTACACGCAACAAAACAGCACACCGCAAAGACGGGCAGCAAATTGAAAATTGAAAGTGGAGAGTGAAAAATGTTTCTTTTTTTCGCGTCCCCTGTGTCTCCGTGTTGATGACTAAATTTGTAAATCATGATAATAAAATTACTTTTCTATTGAAACAGTCGTCAAATGTAATACTTTTCCTCCGGAAAACAAGCCGGGATGTATTAAAATTTTTCTGTTGTCGGGACTGAAGACCTCGGGGCGCATCGAACGACCTATTGTAAAATAATTTATCACCGGGTGTAAAATTATTTTACACTTTGGGGTTTATGCGATTTCATTATTATTATCTGTATCAGCTGTTTGTTTGTTTTGGCACGATTTTGGTATGTATAATCGTAGATGAACAAAAAAAATGATTGAAAGATGGAAAAAATGATGATTCTATTGTTAATGGCGATTCCTTCCGGAATCTTTTCTCAGGAAAAAGTCCGGACACTGGAGGAATGTATTGAATATGCGATCCTGCATAATCCGCAACATGCGAAGCAGGTGGCACAGAATGAAATTTACAGATATAATCAAAGGGAAACGCTCGGCGGTTTTCTGCCGTCGCTGAACGCCGGAACGGGCGTGTCGATGAATTTCGGGCGTGGCGTGGATCCGGAAACGAATACTTATATCAGTACGAATACGTTCAGCAATGCGTACGAGATTTATTCTTCCCTTACTTTGTTTGACGGATTCGCGCAGATATACCGGGTGAAAATGGCGAAGATTAACCGTTTGAAAGGGAAGGAAGAACTCCAGGCGCTCAAGGACAGGACGACGTTCGAAGTGATGGAAATCTTTTTTAACGTTCTTTATTACAAGGGTACGGTGAAACTGGCCGAACAGCAGTTGGAGGAGAGTGTCCATAACTTGAAGAAATTCCGGCGGATGGAGGAACTGGGGCTTAAATCAATTCCCGATCTGGCGGAGATGCAGGCGAAAGAAGCCGAAGACCGCTTTTTGTTGACCCGGCAAGTCAATCTTTATAATCTGGAGATCATTAAGCTGAAGGAAAAAATGAATTTGCCGGTGGAAGAAGATTTGTTAATTAAAGACTGTGAGCAGGCGCCACTGGCGGATACCGGAACGCAAAGCGCAATGGAAATTTATCAGCAGGCGCTGGTCGTTTTGCCTAAAGTATTGGCTTCCGCGCAATCCCTGTCGGCAACCCGGATGGAGTACAAGGTGGCGCGGGGACGTTTGTTTCCCACCCTGTCGCTGAATGGAGGTTTTTCGACCGGATTTTCGCGCCTGATGGACGGGACGCCGTACATGTCGTTCAGCGAACAGTTGAAACTTCGCGAAGGAAGTTACATCAGTGCAAGCCTGTCGATTCCCCTGTTCAACGGGTTCTCCCGTTCTTCGGAAATGAAACGCAGCAGGCAGCGTCTGGTTATCGCTCAATATCAACACGAGGAAACCCTTCGTCAGGTGTATAGCGAAATCGAACAGGCCGTGGCCGACGTCAACGGCCTGTCGGACGAATACTTACATGCACAGAAACGAACCGTCGCCATGCAGAGCGCCCACCAAATGAACCTCCGTAAATACGAAGAAGGTTTGATTGATGCCGTCGCATTGACAACCAGTTCGAACCGCTTGCTCAATTCCCGCGTGGAAGAGCTTTATACCGGCCTGAAGTATCAGTTGAAATATAAATTGTTGAATTATTATAAAGGGGGGAGTTTGAATTGAGAATTAAGAATTGGGAATTGGGAATTAAAAATTATTATAAAATATAAAAGTCATGGATATACAGTTAGAAAAGAAAAAAGGTTTGCGGAAGAAACATATTCCGTATATTGCCGGAGGAGTTATTTTCCTGGTTGCATTGGGTTGGATGGTTTTTGGAAATCATAGCTCCAAGTTCAATGTAGAGAAAGATAAAGTGATTATGCAAAGCGTCCTGAAAAGTGAATTTAATGATTATATTCGCGTAAACGGACAGGTGCAGCCGATTAATACCATTCAGTTGAGCGCGATTGAGGGGGGTATGGTGGCTGAAAAAGTGGTGGAAGAAGGTTCGATGGTCAGGCGGGGCGAAGTGATTGTCCGGCTGACGAACCCGATGCTGAGCCTGAATATCCTCGACAGCGAGGCACAGCTGGCCGAGAAACAGAATTTCCTGCGTAACACGCAGGTGACTATGGAGCAGGAACGCCTGAATCTCCGCAAGGAAAAACTCCAGCTGGATTTGGATATTGACCGCAAGAAGCGGAAATACGAGCAGTACGAAAACCTGTACGCCGAAGAACTGACCTCCAAAGAGGAATACCTGCAGGCCAAGGAAGATTATGAATTTGCCGTGAATGGGCGCGATCTGGTGATGGAACGCCAGCGCCAGGATTCCATTTTCCGGGGAATACAGGTGGAACAGATGGAAGAAAGCCTGAACAACATCCGCCGAAACCTGGTTTTGGTGCGCCAGCGGGTCAATAACTTAGACGTTAAAGCGCCGGTGGATGGTCAGTTGGGGTTGCTTGACGTGGAAATCGGGCAGTCGGTAGGGAGCGGTGCACGTATCGGTCAAATCAGCGTGCTTTCGGATTACAAAATCGAAGCCCTGATTGACGAGCATTATATTGACCGCGTACGTAGCGGCCTGGTTGCAACCTTCGAGCGGCAGGACAGGACGTATCACCTCGTTGTCCGCAAAGTCTATCCCGAAGTCCGCGATAAACAGTTTAAAACCGATTTTATCTTTGAGGGCGAACGTCCCGACAACATCCGCACCGGACAAACCTATTACATTAACCTGCAACTGGGTCAACCGGTGGAGGCGCTTTTGATTCCGCGCGGCGCTTTCTATCAGAATACGGGCGGGCAGTGGATTTTCGTAGTCACGCCGGATGAAAAGAAAGTTGTTCGCCGCCCGGTACGGATCGGACGCCAGAATCCGCTCTATTACGAAGTGCTCAGCGGTCTGGAAGCCGGCGAGAAGGTCGTTACGTCGAGCTACGACAGTTATGGTGATGCAGAAGAATTGATTCTTAAATAATAATTAAATAACAGACAAGATGAACATTTTCAACACGTACAAACGAACCCGTTTTTTCCTTTGGATAAATATTACGGGACTGGCCATTGGACTGGCCGTATCGATCATGCTGATATTATTCGTGGTGAACGAATGGAGTTACGACCGACATTTTGCCAACCGCGAACGGATTGTGCGCCTGCTGACCGTTTCTAACCGGGACGGCGACCTGCACTATATAGACATTAATTTGCGGAAAGCCAGTACCGAACTTCCCGGCAAAGTGCCGGGCGTGGAAGCGGCGATCCAGATATATAACATGTGGGAGATTGATCTTATCGCCGAACAGCAGTGCTTTCAAAACCAGAAAGCGCTGGCGGTTGACGCCGATTTTTTCAAAGTCTTCCGGACAAAATTTGTGGAAGGTACGCCGGAGACCTGCCTGTCCGCTCCCAATTCAGGCGTTATTACGCGCCGTTTGGCTACCGTTATGTTCGGCTCGCCCGAAAATGCGATAAATAAAACGTTTTCCTCTTCAGGAACGGAAGTTGTTGTTTCGGGCGTGGTAGAGGCTTTCCCCAAAAACTCGCACTTGACGTTCGATGTGCTGATACCGTTAGCTGTCATCCCGTGGGTCAAAACGGCAAAGGGACTGGAATTCCTGACGTATTACCTGATTCGCGAAAGCGCTTCGGTCGGGGATACGCGCAAGGCGATCGAGGACGAATACCGCACCTTGCTGGAACCCTGGGGTAAAGCCGTAGGAGTGGAAGCTTACGGCGAAACAGAAATGCTGGACAATGTTTACCTGCGGTCGAAAGCCGGGGGACATGCGAATAAAGGCAGCGTGCAGTTTATCTGGGTACTGGCCGGCCTGGCGCTGTTTATCCTGACGCTGGCGGTGACGAATTTCATCAACCTGTTTGTGACGCAGGGGCAGTTGCGGATGAACGAGGTCGGCATCCGCAAGTCCAACGGAGCGCAGACCGGCGATCTCGTGTGGCAGTTCTTTTCGGAAGTTTCGGCGATTGTATTCATCGCGATCGTTTTCGGATTCGTGCTTGCCGTTATATGCGTGCCGCATTTTGCCGGCCTCATCCGAAAGGACATTGATTTGATGCAGTTGATAAATCCGGTGTTTATCGGGGCTGTCGTTGTGCTGTTTGTTGTGACGGTCATTTTGTCCGCCTTTTATCCGGCCCTTTACCTGAGCCGTTTTTCCCCGCTGGAGATACTCGGCAAGCGGGTGAAATTCTCCAAACGCCGGCTGACGGCTGCGACGGTCGTGTTTCAGTCCGTTATTTCGATTGTCCTGCTGTCCGTCGTCGTAACGTTGTACAGGCAGACGGCCTATCTGGAGGCGCTTCCGCTGGGATATAACCCGGACCGTTTGATGCTTGTATCGAGTAACGCAACGATTAATAAAAGTTACGAAGCCGTGAAGCAGGAATTGCTGAAACAGCCCGAAATAAAGGATGCCGGCGGTTCGCATCATGTTTTTGGCGGCGGTTGGAGCGGTCAGGCGATTGCGAACTGGGGAGAGAAGGATAAAACGTATCCGGTGAACGAATATCGCCTGATGACCGGTATGCCGGAACTGATGGAACTGGAACTGGTCGAAGGACGTTTCTGGCGCGAGGACGACCCGGACAGCATCCCGGCACTCATCCTCAACGAAGCGGCGGTGAAGATGCTGGGCGGCGAATCGCCCCTTGAAAAGACGTATTCCTATCACGGGCGTGCCACCAAAGTGTTTGGCGTGGTCAAAGATTTCTATTACAACAATCCGGTTTTGAGTATTGAACCCATTGTGCTGACCCGCGTGTTCAATCCGGGAATGATTAACATCCGCTTCCGCGAAGGGGTCAGCTCCATCCGGGCACACGAAACCGTTACGTCCGTTTTTCAGCAGTTCGATCCCGAATTTGTCCTTAACCCGGTGTGGAGCGTGGATCTTTATGCCCGCAAATTCAGGGAAATAAAAACGATGACGAGTTTGGTGCTGATCGGTTCGCTGATTGCCGTTTTTGTCGCCATGTTTGGCCTGCTGGCCATTCACTTGTTCACGGCCATGCGCCGGACGAAAGAAATAGGTATCCGCCGGATTCATGGCGCCGGACGCGGGTCAGTATTTGTCTTGCTCTCGCTGGACATCCTGAAATGGATCGGATATGCGGCGGTGGCGGCGATTCCCCTGGCGGCTTATTTTATCGCCAGGATACTGGAGAATTATACCAACCGCGTGTCGCCGGACTGGGCGGTCTTTGTCCTGCCGGTCGTGGCGCAATGCATGATTGCCCTCCTGACCACTTCGGGCGTCAGCCTGAACGTATTAAGGCGTAACCCGGCAGAAACAATAAAATCGGAATAGAATTATTAACAGAATTAATTAAATAGTATTATTAACAACTGTACACGTTTATACCGTGTACCTAAAAAATAAAAAGTCATGATTAAAATTGAAAATTTAAAGAAAGTGTTCCGCACGGAAGAAGTAGAAACCGTAGCGTTGAACGAAGTATCATTGGAAGTGAATGAAGGTGAGTTTATCGCAATTATGGGGCCTTCGGGCTGTGGTAAGTCAACGTTATTGAACATTCTCGGCCTGTTGGACAATCCGACGGCGGGACTGTATCACCTTGCAGGGCGGGAAGTCGGTCATTTGAAGGAAAAAGACCGTACGCAGGCTCGTAAGGGAAACATCGGGTTTGTCTTCCAGAGTTTTAACCTGATTGAGGAAATGAGTGTCTTCGAGAACGTGGAACTGCCGTTGATTTATATGAAAGTCAGCAAGGCGGAACGCAAGCGACGGGTGGAGGAAGCCTTGAAGCGGATGAATATCAGCCACCGCGCGAAGCATTTCCCGAACCAGCTTTCCGGCGGACAACAACAACGCGTAGCCATTGCCCGCGCCGTAGTAGCCGCTCCCAAACTCATCCTGGCCGACGAGCCGACCGGTAACCTGGATTCTAAAAACGGACACGATGTGATGGATCTGCTTTCGGAACTGAACAAGGAGGGTACGACGATCGTCATGGTGACCCACTCCCAGCACGACGCTTCATTCTCGCACCGCATCGTCAGCCTGTTCGACGGACAGATTGTGACGGAGGTGTAGAGCCGGATGTAGCCATGTAAGCTGTGAACCGTGAACGATGGCTATTACATGCATCGTTCACGGTTTTAAAAAAAAGTCGGTCTTTGAAATATTGGTTTACACGTTTTTGACGGGGAAAAATTTATTTCGTTAAAGGGGATATCGTATTTTTGCGTCGAATGTATTAAATGATACGAAGATGAATGTAGCAATGTTAGAAACCCGAAGAAGACATCAAAAGGAGGCAGTAAAAATACAATCCCGTTAAAGTAAAAAGCGTGTAAACCGGTATAAAAAGGTTACACGCTTTTTTATTGCTGTAAAATTAAAATAATTAACTATGAAACAGTTTATCAGAAATTTCAACACATTGTTGGCAGTCTTACTGACCACGAGTTTCCAGACCTGGAAGGTGGCGACCACCAATCCGGTCAGGATGCTGAAAAGCGAATGAATTATGAATTTAAAAGAAAATAATATTATGTTTAATTTGGGATCTTATATGAAATTTTTTTCGCGGAACAGGCTTTACTGTTTAGTAACCGTTTTAGGCTTTGCCGTTTCGCTGATGTTTGTGTTCCTGCTGAGCGTCTATGTCAGGCAGGAATTGTCGGTCGATGATTTCCACGGGAATAAAGACCGTATTTATCTCATGGTGCGCGACCAGGCAAATTCTTCTTTTATTTCGGCATTTCCCAATCCGGCAGCGAACGTCGTTAAAGACAAATGCCCGGAGGTGGAATCTTATACAAGGATTGTTACGCGGAGTATTGAAATAGAGACGGCTAACAGGGAAAAACTGAAGTCGGACGTCATCTTTGCCGATTCGGCCTTCTTCCGCATTTTTTCGTTTCCGCTGGTGGAAGGCAACGCCGCTCAGGTATTGGCCGTCAAACAGTCTGCGGTTATATCCCGGTCGTATGCCGCCAAAGTGTTCCCGGAAGAAAATCCGGTAGGGAAGAATATCCGTGTAGAGGGTATGGACGTTACCATAAACGGTGTCATGAAGGATTTTCCGCAAAATACGATGTTCCGGAAAGCCGATCTGATACTGAATTACCGGATGATTGAGCAGTATTGGGGGAAGGGTATTTTAGAGAATTGGGGAAATTCGTCATTCGGCATTTTCTTTCTTGCCGGGCCGGGAACCGATTTGCCGGCAAAAGCGCCCCTGTTGCTGGACGGATTTAAAAATGATTACTGGATATATAAACAAGGTTTCAGTAAAGACCTGGCGTTCGTCAAATTGCAGGATGTTTATTTCGGCGGTATCCATACGTCTTTTTCAGAGCTGAAAAAAAATGACATGTCGCTGGTCTCTACCTATCTGGGTATTGTTTTCCTGATTTTAATCGTAGCCATGCTGAATTATATCAATCTTTCCACCTCGCAGGCCATGAAACGGGGTAAGGAATCGGCCATCAGGAAACTGCTGGGAAGTTCGCGGCAAGCCGTCTTTATGCAATACGTCATTGAATCCGCCTTTATGACTTTCATATCCCTGTTACTGGGAATTTTCATGGCGTTCTGGGCGGAACCTTTTTTCAACGACGTCCTGAATACGGACTTGAGTTTAAGCCAACAGTTCACGCCCGGATTTATACTTGTCGTTCTGTGCGGAACGGTTATTATCAGTGCGGTTTCGGGGCTGTTTCCCGCGTGGACGGTCTCGCGATTCGAACCCATCGAAGTGGTTAAAGGCACTTACAGTTACAAGGTGAAAACCGTTTACTCGAAAGTATTGATCACATTCCAGTACGTAGTCGCCATCGTGTTGCTGATATACAGTGTTGTTATTGTCCGCCAGAACGATTATCTGCTGAAATTCGATTTGGGTTTCGACAAGGACAATCTGTATATTATGGAGAACCGGCTGGAACCGGCCCGGCGACAAGGATTGCGCGACAAACTGATGAGCGTTTCCGGCATAGCGAATGTCACCTTTGCCGCCGGGACGCCTCTGGATGGAGGCAATAATAGTTCGTTTGAATATCGCGGGGAACCGATGAGTTTTCAGCATTTTCAGGTCGATTCCGCTTTTTTCGACGTATTCGGCATACAGGTCAAACCTACCGGCGTATCACCAACCGGAAGGATCGTCTACCTGAATCAGAAAGGCTACGATATTTTGCAGCCGGACGAACAAACATACGAAGTTGTATTGAACGAAAACGAGCGCTTCCAAATTTCGGGCATTGTCGACAACATTCATTTCCGCTCGTTACACGAGACGGTTGGCCCGTTGCGGATTGATTTGCGGCCGGATAATGACATTTGGGCTTGGCATATCATTATAAAAATGGCTCCGGGTACGGACATCTTCCGGACGGCCGGTCTGCTAAAAGCCGCGTATGCGGACTATTCCGGAGAAAGCAATATTGAAGGGAAGTTTGCCGATGAAATTATACAGGGCAAATATGAAGCCGAAGAAAAGAACATGAAGATTATCCTTTCCTTTACCATTCTCACGGTCATTATCATGATGATGGGTATTTTGTCGATGGCGCTGTACTATGTGCGCCAGCGCGAGAAGGAGATCGCCATTCGCAAGCTGCAAGGCAGCACCGAGTTTGAAATCCTGTTGCTGTTAAACAGGGGTTTTCTCCGGATAATAGCCATCGCATTTGTCATAGCCATTCCGGTTGCATATTATTTTTCCGCGAAGTTCCTGCAGGGATTTGCCTATAAAATCAGCCTGGACGCATGGGTATTTCTATTAGCCGGCGTGTTTGCCGTCCTGTTGTCCGTTGTGTTTGTCAGCATACAAAGCTGGCGTATCGTGATAAGCAACCCGGTCAAGATGCTGAAAAGCGAATGAAGTTGACGATGAATGGTGAACGACGGTTTGCATCCGTCGTTCACCGTCCGTCATTGGAAATTCCTCCTGTTATAAAGTCATGTTTCTTCTGCTACAATCCACCGGTTCAGTCCGCGTTCTTCCGCGCTGAACTCGGCTCCGACTTTCACTAATCGTTTGTTTCCCGCCGTAAACGGAATGAGGTAGCCTTTTTCGTCAATTTGTTTCAGTGCGTCTTCGGCCGTAGCCTTGCCGGCAAGTTTAAATTCAAAGACATAGACCGCGTCGTCGGTGACCACTACGGCGTCGGCGCGGCCGGCAGCGCTGCGTTGCTCTACTTCGATAAACTGCCCCATCAGGCGGAACAGCAGGTAAAAGACCGTTTGGTAATGCTTCTCTTCCTTGTTGTTGAGTTCGTAGGGGATACCGGCAAAGAAGGCTTTCAGGCGGTTCATGAAACCGT
>JAISYY010000318.1 GCA_031269635.1 Tannerella sp.
CGTATTTACTGCCGATTACTCTGTATATTATTGCGGTACCGGTTCTGTGGATTTGCTTTCCAAACTTTTTGGGAAATCGCATTAGTATCAATTCAAGCATGAAGGTATGCAATTTTCCCGATGAGGCGCGGTTATGGAACTTGAAAAACTTATTTTTAAAATCCGCAAAGACATCAAGTTTTGAACCTCGCCAAGAGGGTGTATCTCGACAAAAGATGGCGCAAATTAAGCGCAATACATCTGAATGGCAAACATAAAACTGACATATTGTCTGTCCGGAATGTTAAAATGAACTGAAACGGCTTTTCGTATAGTTAAGCTGGGTTAATACCGGCCATACCCGGTTAAAAGTGTTAAAAAATGGGGTGTTGCAGGAAATAATTGCATTTTTTTTGAGTTAGATTTGCGAAAGATAAGTGTTAAATTTAAGAGTTTATTTAAATAATAAGAGCTATGGAAAAGTTTAGAAAGAATCTATTAAACGCTGTATTAATCATACTAATCAGCGGGGGAGTGGCTGCAGGAGTAACGGCTTACTTTATGCAAAATGTAAATGCCGGCGGAAGCATAATTTACGAAGATGCGAGCGCAACATTCAAGCAGCCTGTTCATTTAACAGCGTACGATGGCGTTGCGGCGGAAAATATTGATTTTACGTATGCCGCCGAGAAAACCATACATGCGGTTGTACACATAAGGGTAATGTCTACGGTTTCTGTCGGAGGAAGGCAATATATGGATCCGTTCGAGTTTTTTTTCGGATACGGAGATAACAGACCTCCGAGACAACAGTTACGTACGGGATCCGGTTCGGGTGTCATCATTTCCACCGACGGTTATATCATTACAAACAATCACGTAATAGAAGGCGCCGACAGTATCAACGTCACACTTAACGACAAACGTTCGTTCAAAGGCAAAGTTATAGGCTCCGACCCAAGTACGGATATCGCCCTGATAAAGATTGAAGCGGATGATTTGCAGCCCGTCACATTCGGCGATTCCGAAAAACTGAAAGTAGGAGAATGGGTCCTGGCGGTAGGTAATCCGTTTGACCTGACGTCGACCGTAACGGCCGGAATCGTAAGCGCCAAAGGGCGATCCTTTATGACGGGAGAAAGCGACCGGGAAAAAATCATGTCATTTATCCAGACGGATGCGGCCGTCAACCGCGGAAACAGCGGCGGAGCGCTTGTCAATACTAAAGGCGAACTTGTAGGTATTAACACGATGATCTATTCGCAAACGGGTGATTTTGCCGGATACGCATTTGCCGTACCGATAAGCATTGCCGGCAAAGTCGTCAGCGATTTAAAGAAATACGGATCCGTTCAACGCGCCATGCTGGGCGTTTCCATTTACGAACCCGAACTTATTAAACAGGAAAAGGATACGAAAATTAAGGAACTGAAAGGCGCCTACGTTGTCGATTTCGCGATGCGCAGTCCGGCGAAGGAAGCAGGAATAGAAATAGGCGACGTCATCACTTCCGTTAACGGTAATCGAGTTACGTCTGTAAACAGTCTGCAGGAGCAGGTCATGAAATATCAGCCCGGAGACAAGGTAAAAGTCAAGGTTGACCGCTACGGAACGGAAAAAGAATTTACCGTAGAACTGAAAAATGCTCAGGGCAATACGGAAATTGTGAAAGGCGGCGACAGCGCCGAAATTCTCGGAGCTGCATTCAAAGTCCTTAGCGAAAAAGACAAACGCGAATACGGCATAAATTACGGAATTGAAGTATCTGATATTTCAAAAGGCAAGATCAGGGACTGTGGAATCCGTAAAGGTTTTGTTATAATGATTGTTAACGATCAGAAGATACAGACACCCGAAGATTTTTACAGCATAGTGGATAAAATACTGAAAGGAGGCACGGACGAAAAAGGGCTTCTCATAAAGGGATTCTATCCTAATACAGGGGCTACAAGGCATTATGCAATCGATTTAATCGACTAAGGACATTTAATTTAACTTAAAAAACAGGGGGTGCAAATATATTTTGCCGAAAAATGTGCTATATTTGCACTCCATTTATAATAAGGCGAATCGGATGAGACAGTTAAAAATAACAAAATCCATAACTAATCGTGAAAGTGCTTCTTTGGATAAGTACCTTCAGGAAATAGGTCGTGAGGATTTAATAACGGTAGAAGAAGAGGTTGAGTTGGCGCAGGCCATAAAAAAGGGCGACCGCAGGGCATTGGAAAAGCTGACCAGAGCAAATCTCCGGTTCGTCGTGTCGGTAGCGAAACAGTATCAGAATCAGGGACTAAGTCTTCCCGACCTGATTAATGAAGGCAATCTGGGGCTGATAAAAGCGGCGGAAAAATTTGATGAAACAAGAGGTTTCAAGTTTATCTCTTACGCTGTCTGGTGGATTCGCCAGTCGATACTTCAAGCGTTAGCCGAGCAGTCGCGTATTGTTCGCTTGCCGCTGAATCAGGTAGGCTCATTAAACAAAATAAGCAAAGCTTTTTCGCGGTTTGAACAGGAAAACGAGCGCAAACCTTCGCCCGAAGAACTGGCGGTGGAGTTGGATATTCCGGTAGATAAAATCTCCGATACGCTGAAAGTTTCGGGTCGTCACATCTCTGTTGATGCTCCTTTCGTAGAAGGGGAAGATAACAGCCTGCTGGATGTTTTGGTGAATGATGATGCGCCTACTGCCGACTACGAACTGATGGGCGAATCGCTGGCAAAAGAAATTGACCGGGCGCTCTCCACATTGACCGAAAGGGAATGTGAAATCATAAAAATGTTCTTCGGCATCGGTTGTCAGGAAGTTACGCTGGAAGAAATCGGTGACAAATTCGGCCTTACCCGCGAGCGCGTACGCCAGATAAAGGAAAAAGCGATACGACGCCTGCGTCAAGGTTCGAGAAGCAAACTGCTAAAAGCTTATTTAGGATAACTAATATCCATACAATAATAATAAAGGCGTCTCAACAAGGGACGCCTTTATTTATTATTGCCGCTGACCCTTTTCAATATTTCACCCAACGGGCTATTTCCTTGAAACCGGGCTTCTTGCCATACATTAAAATGCCCACACGGTAAATCTTTGCAGACAGCCATACGGTAAATATAGCCGAAGCAAACAGTAATACAAGTGACACGAATATTTGCCAGAAAGGTATATCATACGGTATGCGCACCATCATCACAACGGGTGAAGTGAACGGTATCAGCGAGCACCAGAATGCAAGCGGCCCGTCCGGGTTATTCACGCTATAAATACCCGCATAAACGGCAAAAATAAGAAAAACCATTATGGGTGTCATAAACTGTTGCGAATCTTCCGGAGCGTCTATCGCAGCGCCAATAGCGGCAAACAACGATGCATACGAGATATATCCCCCGATAAAAAATAAAACAAAGCAACTGATTATTTCAACGAAATTAAACGAACCGAACTTGGATAATAAACTTGCGGACGACGACATCGCCGTAGCGCCATATTGCGACATATCCGGCGGCATTGCCTGTCCGCCGCCAAGGCCCATGAACACCCCGCCGATGCTCACCAATACGGCCGTCAGTATACACCATATCAAAATCTGAGTGAGGCCGACAAGCCCTATACCGATTATTTTGCCCATCATAAGGTCAAAAGGACGCACCGACGAAACCATAATTTCGACAATGCGGTTCGTCTTTTCTTCCATTACTCCCTGCATCACCATGGCGCCGTACATCATGATAAACATATAGATGATAAATGTAAATAACATGCCGATGATACTGCTCATTTCCGATGACGATTCGCTTGCCGTACCGTCCTTGCCCCACTTAATAGTCTGAACATCTATATGGACACGGCTGTTCTCTATAATCTCGTCAATATTCGGGATATTGAATGATGCACGTTTTTCCTTCTCAAGATATTGGCTTAATACACGGTTTACATCGCGTTTCAAATCCTGGGGAATTTGTTTTTCCGAGTAAAAGGCCGCCGCCTTCGGGTTTTTAAGCAAATCGTCCGTTATCTCAAGGAAAGCAAAAATGCCGGGATGGCTCTCCTTCGATTCCTCTGCCGGCGCCCGGTCGCCGAATACGGTAAACCGGAAACTGTCCGTATCTTCAAACAATAAGGCATATTTGCCGGTACGGTCAATGACGGCCACTTCATAGATGTCACTGCTTTTTATCGAAGAAAGCCATAAGGGAACAAACACCAGCGCTGCAAACAGGAAGGGAGTAAACAGGGTCATCAGGATAAACGACTTTTTATTTACCCTGCGCAAATATTCTCTTTTCGTAATGATTCCTATCTTTTTCATCTGTCTATAATTTTAACGGTTAATAATTGAATGAATCCTTGCCACTGCCTACGACCTTCAGAAACACTTCGTTCATGGAAGGCAGTTCCTCTGCGAACGAAAAAATCTCATATTTCGGCGTCAATACATTCAGCAATGCGGAATTACTTATTTCTTTTTCCTTGCGGATACGAACATTAAGGGTATTATTCGACCCTGCCGCTTCGGAAAGGACGGTAAACAGACCGTCCGGTGAAGATTCAAATACGTCATTCCTTATACATATATTGAATGTATTGGATTTAAAACGGTTCCGGACTTCATCTACATGACCGGACAGCACGACTTCCGATTGGTTGATCAATGCAATATCATCGCATATCTCTTCCACCGACGCCATGTTGTGGGTAGAGAAAATGATCGTGCGCCCGGCGTTTTTCAGGTTAATGATTTCTTTCTTGAGTTGTTCCGTATTGACCGGATCGAAGCCGCTGAAAGGTTCGTCGAATATCAGCAAGTCCGGCTCGTGTATCACCGTCACGATGAACTGAACTTTCTGCTGCATGCCTTTCGACAGTTCTTCGAGCTTCCTGTTCCACCACTGCGCAATGTCAAATTTCTCAAACCATTGCATTAAGCGGCGTTTTGCTTCGCTCGCCGCGAGTCCCTTTAACCGGGCAAGATAAATAGCCTGCTCGCCGACTTTCATCTTTTTGTACAGCCCGCGTTCTTCCGGCATATAACCGATACGATAGATGTCCGAAGGGCCATAAGGACGGCCTTCAATATCGACTTCTCCGCTGTCGGGCGCAGTAATGCGGTTAATGATCCGGAGCAAGGTCGTCTTTCCCGCACCGTTCGGGCCTAATAAACCAAAAATCACTCCCTGCGGCACATGGATGCTGACTTTGTTCAGCGCACAGTGATTGGCATACTGTTTTACGACGTCTTTTGTTTCTAAAAAATTCATTTTATTTACTGTTATATGTGTTTATTTATATTCCGATACCGGTTACGATTCGTTCACCCAGCGCTTTACTCAACTGAAGTTTTGTCCCGTCAAGCGCAATTCGTTCTTTCAAAAGCGCCATGACTTTTTCTTCGTCAGACTGAAATTCCTTTATTTGCTTATTCACATCGTCAATTTTATGTTTTACGATAGCATTTTTCAACGTAAACAAATCATGTATGATCCAGCGTTCCAGCCGTTCACGCTCTTTTTCCCTTTTCCGGGCTTCGTTCTCCGCTTCCTGCTGTTCTTCCGAAATCGTTGTCTGTTGCAGCGCTACTTCTTCCGGTTCTCTGAAATATTTGCTCAAATGGTATTTACTGCTTATCATATCTGTCGCCAATTTACTGATTTCAAGATCGGGGTGGGCGAGAAAGTAGTGAGATGCGATAAACGTTTCATTTTCACATTGAGCAACGGCTTCTTCCAGTATCTGTTTGTATATTGGCGTCTGAATGTCTATCTCATCCTTTTGCAGTTCCATCCGTATGTATTCCGCAACCTTCACGACGCGTTCGGCGTCATTATCGTCTTCCGCAACGGCAAAAAGGATGCGCTCTCCATAACGTAATACATAACGCAACAGTATGGATTCGTATTTTTTTAATGGAGAAGGTCTATACTCCCTTTTATGAACTGTCGTTTCCGTCATTCCTTCGGTGTTTTCATCCGTCACTTCGGCGCCGTTTTCCGGGACAGCATCCGGGTGCGCTATCGGGGCAGATGACGCCGGAGTGAAAAGTGGTTTCCTGCTTCGTATTTTCAGGACTTCATCAATCAGGAGTTGTTCCCTTTCATCAAAAAGATTGCTACATTCCTTAATATAAACGGAACGGGTAATATTATCAGGAATAACGGCTACGGTCTCCATAATGTCCTTAATAAGATTTGCCCGTTTGACGGGATCGCGTTCGGCGTCTTTCACCAGTAAGCCCGCCTTGAACCGGATGAAATCAACTTCATGTTCTTTCATATACAACATAAAATCGAACGAGTTATGCGAACGGGCAAAGGAATCGGGATCTTCTCCTTCGGGAAGAAGTACGATCTTCACATTCATGCTTTCTTTAAGGAACATGTCAATGCCTCTTTCGGCAGCTTTCTTGCCGGCCGTATCACTGTCATAAAGCATGGTTATATTATTTGTGAAACGGCGTATGAGGCGAATCTGGCCTTCCGTAAGTGCTGTGCCCGACGATGCGACAACGTTTTCAATTCCGGTCTGATGCATGGATATGACATCGGTATAGCCTTCCACAAGGTAGCATTTATCGGCTTTAGCAATCGCCTGCTTGGCAAAATAAATGCCGTATAATTCGTAACTTTTATGGTAGATCTCGCTTTCGGGCGAATTGACGTATTTCGCCACTTTATCTTTTTTGCCCAATATACGTCCTCCGAAGGCTACGACCTTCCCGCTCAACGTATGTACGGGGAAAATGACACGTCCGTGAAAACGATCTGCAACCGCGCCGTCATCCCGTTTATAGACAAGGCCGGTTTTCAACAAATATGCATCATTGAATCCATGCTTTATCGCGTTATTGTATAAATCATTCCGATTGTCCAGACTGTAGCCCAGTTGAAATTTGCGTATCGTTTCTTCACGGAATCCGCGTTCCATAAAATATCTCATGCCGATATTTTTTCCTTCTTCATGCTCGTAAAGGCGTGCAGTGAAAAATCTCTGCGCCCAACTGTTGACAATCATCATACTCTCCCGGTCGCTTTGCATGCGTTTTTCTTCATCCGAAAGCTCCCGTTCCTTTATCTCAATATGATATTTCTTCGCCAGATAACGTAACGCCTCGTAATACGAAACCTGTTCATGCTTCATGATGAATTGTACGGGAGTGCCGCCCTCTCCGCAAGCAAAACACTTACATATATTTTTCGAAGGAGAAACATAAAAAGAAGGTGTCCTGTCTTCATGAAAAGGACACAAACCTACATAATTTACGCCCCTCTTTTTGAGCGTAACAAAATCCGATACGACATCAACAATCTGCGCCGCATCGTAAATCCTATCAGTTGTAAGCTTATCTATCATCGTCCGAATCAAACATTACGGGGACAAAAATAATAAATATTCCGTAACGCCTATCTATAAACGACCGAATAGTTTTAAACAAATGCTATATTTCATTTTGCACGAAAATCAACGATAAATAGGTGGTGAAATGTTCAACAACTTTGAACTGTCGCTGTCCAGATACAGGATGGCGTTCTCTTTTGTTCGTAAAATGCTGGCGGGGCACGATTCGGTTATTTCACCGTACAAGGTGTTGTATACCGCTTGAGCTTTTGTGTTGGAGGGTACGATGCAGAACATGTAACGGGCTGCCGTCAGCGCCGGGATGGTCAGGGTGTAGGCGTGTGTCGGCACTTCCGGCAGGGAGGCGAAACAGCCGTCATTCACCTGTTGCTGTCTGCAGGTGAGATCAAGATCGACGACTTTCACTAATTCCGGGTCTGCGAAATCTGCGACATGCGGATCGTTAAAAGCTATATGCCCGTTTTCGCCTATTCCGAGGAAAACGATGTCGGGAGGATATTGTTTTAGCAAAGCCGTATACCTCGCGATTTCCTTTTCCTGTGAATCCGGGGATGAGGTGTCGCCCAGATAGAAAATCCGTTTCAGGGGTATTTTTTTAAAAAGATGATGCTTCAGGTAATATCCGAATCCTTGGGGGGCGTCTGCGGCCAGGCCGATGTATTCGTCCATGTGGAAAGCGTTCACACGTTCCCATGCAATATCGTGTTCCGGTAAGGCAGACAGGAAATCATCCTGCGAAGGGGCGGATGCGAAAATGATGTTAATGTCGTCTTTGTACAGGAGCAGTTCTTTTATCCCGGCCGCGGCATCGGCCGCGGCCGCCTGCCCCATTTCGCGGCGTCCGGTAAATTTTTTTACGGTCAGTTTGTCTTTATGAAAAATCATATTGTTGATTGTTTATTTTGTGAATATACTACGTTACCTTGAATGATGGTCGCCAGGACGGTTATCCGGTCGTCGAAGATTACCAGGTCGGCGTCTTTCCCTATGGCGATGGAACCCTTCCGGCGGTCTGCCCCGATTATCCGGGCGGGGGTGAGCGTCATCATGCGAACCGCATCTACCAGCGGCGTTTCGGCTATCTGCACCATTGTCCGGACTAACCGGTCGGTTGTCGCCACGCTTCCGGCAAAGCAGGAACGGTCGGGCATTTTAGCAACGCCGTCTTCTACGATGACACGTTGCCCGTTTGTCAGGCTGCCTAATATGTATTCGCCGTCCGGCATACCCGCTCCCCGCATGGAATCCGTACACAAGGCCGTCTTGTCGGGACC
>JAISYY010000402.1 GCA_031269635.1 Tannerella sp.
CTTACCGGGAAATCTAAAAACGGACGGGTCAGGGAAGAAATAGCCGAAAAAATTCGGGACGCTGCCGGGAAGATGAATTACAGGCCAAATAAATTGGCGAGAAGTTTAAAAAGCGGTCATTCGCAGATGATAGGCTTGCTGATTGCAGATATCGTCAATCCGTTTTTTGCGAATCTTGCATTTCATATACAGGAAGAAATGAGGAAGGCCGGATATGCGGTAATTATTATGAACACGGATGAAGACAGTAAACAGATGGAGGAAATGATAAAACTGATACAGGGTCAACAGGTTGACGGATTTATCATTGTACCGGTCGAATCGGGTGAACAATCCATACAGCGCCTGATGAAAGAGCGCGTTCCGCTGGTGTTAATCGACCGGTACTATCCGAATATCCGGACAAACACTGTTTTGATTGATAATTTTGATGCATCTTACCAGGCGACACAATATTTGATTCGGCACGGATGCCGGAATGTGGCGCTTTTTATATATGATGCACGGCTGCCCCACATGGAAGGACGTACCAGTGGTTATATGGAAGCAATGAAAGAAAACGGTTTGTTTAACGATTCCCTGATAAAGAAAATATCATACAGGAACGTCGCAAATGATATTCACAGAGCGCTGCAACTCCTATCCGGGGAAAAAGAACGCATAGACGGTATCCTGTTTGCTACCAACACAATCGCCGTATCCGGGCTAAAACAGTTAATCAAACGGAATATCAAAATCCCGGAAGATATTCAAGTTGTCTGTTTCGACAAGAGTGACGTTTTCGATTTTTTACCTGCCCCGGTTCCTTATATACAACAGCCTGTCCGGAGTATTGCGCAAATGGCGTCCCGTTTACTTTTGGAACAATTGGAAGAAGCGACCCAAAACACATCCGTTTACCGTTTACCGGCAGAACTTCTTGTGGAGTAATCTCTCCCGTGTTTCCGGAAACGTAATTCATGCTGTTAATGAAAAAAAATTTGTGAGATTAAAAAACTTCATGTATGTTTGTACGGCGTATTTATTTTTGCAGACGTATTATAATAAATAAAAAAACACTGTTATGCATCAGGAGGTCCACTTATCGTTAATCGAAGGCCTTAAATCGGGTTCTTATGAGGATTTTGATAAATTGTATACAATTTATTCGGATATGTTATACCGTTTTGTACTGAACCTGACAAAATCGGCGCAAGACGCGGAAGATATCCTGCAGGAAACGTTCCTGCGAGTGTGGCAGACGCGGGCGCACCTATCTGTTGAAAAATCTTTTAAGTCATATATATACACAATCGCCCGGAACCTGATTATGGATTCCTTCCGTAACCGGATGAAAAGCGTAGCGTTTGAAGAATATATATGCAGTGAGGCATATCAGTCTTACACGGATGACTGCGTTAATAAAGAGGTTGATTTTAATGAGTTTATGGAAAAATTCGAGAAAGCGAAAAAGAAGCTGACCCACAGGCAGCGGCAAATATTTGAACTTAGCCGGGAACGGGAGCTTTCCATATCCGCCATTGCAGAAAAGTTGAATCTTTCCGAAAAGACGGTAAAAAACCAACTTTCGTTGACCATGAAAGTGCTGCGGGAAGAATTATCGTATTATTATCTTTTCCTCTTTATTTTTCTTTGAAAGATGCTTAAGCACCTCAAAACCTGTTGATTCGCGACTTTTCCAGGCTGCTTTTTCCTGAAACATGTTTTATAACATATAAATCAAACCGGGACTTTTCGGGCCTTTAAACGTAATTGCATAAAAATAAAACAAACGTATGAAGAATTCTTCATTAAAGGATTTATTAAAAGTATTCATGTTCGGGAAAATTACCCCGGAGGATTTTTCCCGGCTGAAAGAGAGCGCCATACATTCTTCGGAGAAAGAACTGGATGACGAAATCAAATCAATATGGGATGAAATGGCGGATGTTGCTCCAATAGATAAAAAAATAAAAGATAAAATATTGAAGCGTATTCACCGGCAAATATATGCCGGGACTAAGCGAACATTTTATTCATGGATGAAAATTGCGGCAGTGATCCTGTTTCCGTTATTCGTATCGTTAGGTGCATACCTTTATTTTTCAAAAAAATACCAGCCTGTACCGGAAGATGTTTTTATTATGACGGAACGGGGGCAGAAAACGAAAATACTTTTACCGGACGGAACACGTGTCTGGCTTAATTCCGATTCTAAATTGAATTACACGTCCGGTTTCAAACACAACGGCACGAAGGTAAAACTTGAAGGAGAAGCTTTTTTTGAAGTCGGCAAACGTGCCGGTACAAGTTTTACGGTCGGGACGGGATGTGTCAATGTCATCGTACACGGCACGGCATTTAATGTATCGGCATACGACGAAGATTCTACCGTAAATGTTTCCCTGTTAAGGGGGCATGTCAGTCTGGCATACAGTTCTGACAATACATTAATCACAGAGCTGTATCCCAATCAGAAAGCCTCCGTCTCGAAAGAAAACGGGAAATGGCAAGTCCGGTCATGCGATGCGGAAATAGAAAGCCTGTGGATTCAGAATAAGCTCAAATTTGAAAATGCGCCCGCGACAGAGGTTTTCCGTAAACTGGAACGCTGGTATGGGGTAAATATCTCTGTCGAAAACATGAACGAAGAAATTCTCTACGGATTCACCTTGAAAAGTGAATCACTCAGGGAAATTCTCTACGAAATCAATAAGATTACGCCAATCATTTATAAAATAAACGGAGAGGAGGTGAGCGTCACATATAAATAATCATGTAAAAAAATGCATGGAGAACGGCCATTCCCCATGCACAAAGACATACAACAGACCAGCTATTATGTTTCGTATGATGTATCTTATAGCATGGATTTGTTATATCAATTGGCAAAGTTAATTATTTTTTCAATTTAAACTAATATCTTATGCAATTTAAAAAATTAATAGTATTGTTTTTTTTAATACCGGTATGTAACCCATTGTTCGCTCAGTTATCACAAAAAATTGATATAAAGTTGGACAATAGCGTATTGAAGGAGTTTTTTGCTGTGATAGAGAGTAAGACGGATTATACTTTCATGTATAAAAACCTGGATCTGAATACCCCTGTATCCATAACAGCAAAGCAAAGGGAAATCAAAGAAGTTTTGAATCAGGTATTTAAAGACTTAAATATTCGCTACGAAGTTTCGGGGAAGCGAATCATACTGTCGGAAATAGCTGTTAAAGACATTCAACAGGAAAAGAAGATCGTAACAGGCAACGTCCTGGATGAATTGGGAGAACCCGTTGTCGGCGCCAATGTCGTCGAAAAGGGAACGAAATCGAATGGCACCGTGACCGACGTGGACGGGAAGTTCAGCCTGAATATTTTACAGGACGCGACGCTGGCGATTTCGTATATTGGCTATGTCTCGCAGGAAATTGCCGTGGGAAACCAGACTTATCTGCAAATCACGCTGACGGAAGACAGCAAAGCGCTGGATGAAGTTGTCGTAGTCGGTTACGGAACGGTAAAAAAACGCGACTTGACAGGTGCGGTAGCGTCTATCAGTGCGGAAAAAATTTTAGCGGTACCTGTAACCAATGCCATGCAAGCCTTGCAGGGAAATGTCCCTGGCGTGTTGGTTACAACCACAGACTGGAGTCCCGGTTCTACTCCTGCGGTCCTGATTCGAGGTAAGCGTTCCATTAAGGCAAGCAATGATCCGCTGTATGTTGTTGACGGCATCCCCGTTACGGGAGGGATGGGAGATCTTCCTCCCAACGAAATAGAATCAATAGATGTATTGAAAGACGCATCGGCGACAGCCATTTATGGTGCAAGAGGCTCGAACGGGGTAGTTTTAATCACAACGAAAAGAGGAAAGGCAGGCAAAGCACAGGTATCATACAGCGGCTATGTGGGGGCGCAAACCATTTTGAACAAGATAGACTTGATGAATGGATCG
>JAISYY010000407.1 GCA_031269635.1 Tannerella sp.
TGAAGATACAGGAAATACGGGTACAGCAGATTGAAACCGAAATCCGGAATGCCTACGCGATTCTGCCGGCGCTTACGTTGCGTTCGCCCATCGCCGGCGTGTTCCAGATCGCCCGCAACTGGCGGACGGGGACGCTGGTCAAGGTCGGCGATAACATTTATACGGGCAATAACCTGGCCAACGTGCCCGAACTGGCCTGGATGAAGGTAAACACGTACATCAACGAAAACGACTTCCTGAAGATACGGACGGGACAGCCGGTGACCGTTCGCCTGGATGCCCTGCCGGAGATCGTTTTCGACGGAGAGGTAAGCTATATCGGCAAACTGTGCCACTTGAGAGATAACAACAAGAAATCGCGTCAAAAGGTGTTTGATGTGGAGGTCAAGATGCTGAAGTCCGACCTGCGCCTGAAACCCGGCATGACGGTCAGTTGCGAATATTTAAATGATTGATTATGCAAGTTGAAGAAAACATCCGTCTGGCCATCCGGGGTTTGGCCGACCACAAATTCCGCTCATTCCTAACCATGCTGGGTATCATTTTCGGCGTGGCGTCCGTGATTGCCATGCTGTCGATCGGCGAAGGCGCCAAGCGCGAGGCCATCGCCAAATACCAGGACCTGGGGGTGAACAATATCATCGTTCGCGAAAAAAAGATGACCGATGCGGAACTGGAAGAAGTCCGTGCCAAGTTTTCGCAGGGGCTGTCCATTCGGGACGCCGGCGTTCTCCGTGACATCGTTCCCGGCATCGTGCGGATGGCCTCGCAGGCGGAAATCAACACCGACGTCAGGTATGCCGACAAGTCGGTCAAGTCGACGGTCATCGGTATTACGCCCGACTTCCTCTCTATGATGAACTACCGCCTGCGCGACGGGGAATTTATCACGGAGGAACATTACGAGTACCGCTCCAAGGTCTGCGTGCTGGGCGCCGGGGTCGCCGCGTCCCTGTACCCGAAGGAAAACCCGGTCGGGAAAATGGTGAAAATCGAAGACCAGTGGCTGGAAGTGGTCGGCCTGCTCGAATCGAAAACGTTGTTTACCGAAACGGTCGGCGAACTGGCCGCCCGCGACCTGAATACGGACGTCTATGTGCCCCTGTCCACCTTCCTGGGACGCTTCAGCCGCGAGAACATCCTTTCGAGCCAGATACAGCAAATCACCGTCCAGGTGGAAAATTCGGGACGGCTGGTGGAAGTCTCCCGGTTGATTCACGAAATCCTGAAACGGCATCATTTCAATAACGAAGATTACAGTATCATCATCCCGTTTGAACTGCTCAAACAGGAAGAAAAGGAACGGCAGATCTACAATTTCCTGTTGGGCGCCATCGCTGCTATCTCCCTGATTGTGGGAGGCATCGGTATCATGAACATCATGCTGGCGACGGTCATGGAACGTACCCGCGAAATCGGCATCCGCCGGGCCATCGGCGCACGGAAGGCCGACATCATGAGCCAGTTCGTTTCCGAAGCGGTCGCCATCAGCATCACCGGTGGTATCATCGGCGTCCTGGTGGGCGTCACGCTTTCGCTGACGGTCTCGCTTTTCACGGACGTGAGCACCTACATCCGGCTCTATTCCATCCTGATTGCCTTTGCCTTTTCCGTGATAGTCGGAATCAGTTTCGGCTATCTTCCGGCAAAAAATGCGGCCAACCTGAAGCCGGTCGATTCGATACGGTACGAATAACTGAAATGCAACAAAAGTATAACAGTAAAGTCATGAAACGGATGATCACAAGAAAAGAAGAAGCCGGCAGGAAAGTTTTCAAAGGCGTGTCATTAGACGTACTTTCCATCGCCGACAAGTCAATGGTAACAAAGATGAATTACGTCAAGGGCAATTTCGCCACGACCCATTCCCATCCCAACGAACAGAGCGGCTATGTGATTTCGGGGAAATACCGGCTTGTCGTAGAAGCGCCGGAAGGAAAAACGGATGTGGTCTTGAATCCGGGCGACAGCTATGCAATACCCGAAAACTATCCTCACTCTTTTGAGGTAATGGAAGGAGGAGAAGTTATAGACGTTTTCACTCCGATAAGAGAAGATTATTTATAAAAAGATACACAAGGATTATGCTGATTGAAATTGTCCATTTGACAAAGAATTATAGCATTGGAGAAATTGAAATCCCCGCCCTGGAAGATATTAATCTCACGATTGAAAAGAATGAATATGTCGCCATCATGGGGCCTTCCGGTTCCGGAAAGTCCACACTGATGAACATCCTGGGCTGTCTGGACACTCCTTCGGACGGTCATTATTACTTCAACACGACGGATGTGAGTACGCTGGACGACGACGCGCTGTCGGCGATGCGGAACAGGGAGATCGGTTTCGTGTTCCAGAATTTTAACCTGCTGCCCCGCCTGAACGCGCTTCAAAACGTGGAACTGCCGCTGATTTATGCGGGCATGTCCGCTCACGAGCGGAAAGAACGGGCGTTGAAGGCGCTGGAACGGGTCGATTTGTCCAATCGCATCACGCACAAACCCAGCGAATTGAGCGGCGGACAGCGGCAGCGGGTGGCGATTGCACGCGCCTTAGTGACCCGTCCCGGTATCCTGCTGGCCGACGAACCGACCGGCGCCCTCGACTCGAAAACGGGCGAGGACATCATGGGACTTTTCCGCGAACTGCACCGGGAAGGGAATACTATCATCCTCATTACTCACGAACAGGATATTGCCAACTATGCCGACCGGAATATTTACCTCAAGGACGGAATGATTCATTCCGACCGCCCAAACAGAAATAAAACACTTACCTAATAAAAACAACCGGATATGAAAAAAATATTGTTATCCTTCGGGATACTGGCCATTAGCGGTTTTTCGGCTTTGAAATCCGAGACATATCACCTGACGCTGGAGCAAAGCATCGATATCGCCAAGGAAAAGAGCTACCGTATGCTGACCCTGATGCAGGAGCTCAAAATCGCCGAATACAACCTTCAATCGGCCACCAGCCGCCTGAAAACCCATATCAACATGAACCTGTCCCTGCCCAACTATGCCGAGACGGTGCGGCAGAAAGCCGACAGTACGGGTATCTTCTTTTCGGTCAAGGAACTGACCTACTCCAGCGGCCTGACCATCAACCAGCCGCTGCCGACCGACGGTAACATATTCATACAAACAGGCCTGTCGAGCTTCAAAGATTACTACACCGGCAACCGTTCGTCGAACCTCAACACGCGGCTGGGCTTCCGGCAACCGCTGGATGCCCTCTACGGATATAACGCCATCAAGTCGACGCTCCGGAACGCGCAACTGGCATACGAGCGTTCCAGCAAAGTGCTGAAACGGGAGGAACTGAACCTGGTGTACGACGTGAGTAATGCCTACTATAACTTGCTTTCGCTGCAGAAAAGGGCGGAAATCGCCCGGCTGGACCTGGACCGGCAAACCGAAGCGTACGAAATCTCCAAAAACAAGTACGAGGCCGGCCTCCTGCGCGAAGTGGACGCCCTGCAAATGGAGGTTGACCTGGCCGACGCCCAGAGCAATTACGACATGGCGTTGCTGGCGCAGACGTCTTCCATCAACTCGTTCAAGGAACTGCTCGGCATTGATCTGGCAGATAATATTGTCTTGAGCAGTAACCTGGAATACCGGATCATTGTGGTAGATCCGGAGGAGGCCGTCCGGCTGGCGCTGGAAAACCGGCTGGAAATCCGCGAACAGGAAATTCAGATTGAGATGCAGAAATTGAACATCAAGCAGCAGCAGGCTTACGGAATGATCCGTGGCAACATCGAAGCTTATTTTGAAAAGGTAGGCGTGGCCGCTCCCGGTGTCTCGACGGGCATACTCAATTCCGTCAGAGATTCCTATACGGACTTTATGAACCGTCCCTACAACTACGGCATTGGCTTTACCATTTCGATACCGATCTTCGACTGGGGCGAAAACCGTGCGCTGGTACGCGCCGCCAAAGCTCGCCTCACGCAGTATACCTTCAGCCGGATACAAATGGAACGGGCAATCGAAACGGAGGTACGCAACTTAGTCGCCAGCGTCGGCAGCAACCTGAAACGCCTGCAGTTGCTGGAGAAAAACGTGGCTGTGGCCGAAAAGAGTTTTGAGATCACGCTCAAGCGCTTCTCCGACGGCGACATTGACAGCCAGTCCCTGGCGCTGGAACGCAACCGCTTGAATACGGCCTATACTTCCCACCTGGGCGCCTACATCAGTTATCAACTGACGCTGGCCGACCTGATGCGCCGGACGTTCTTCGACTTCCGCAACAACACGGACGTAAGGGATTAAGAATTGGGAATTGGGAATGGGGAATGGGGAATGGGGAGGGTGTCTTGTTTTGCCGCTTTGAACGGGCGGACAATGGTGGTGTCGGTGATTTTGAAAATAATTTGGATTTGAATATGGGATTATGCTCAATTTGTACTATCTTTGGGGCCGGTTTGAGAGATCGGGATTATGTTTAAAGAAAAATATATATTAATAAATCAATAAAAATCAAATGAAACGTCTTATTATTTTTTCAGTTTTTGCGGCGATATTTATTTTCGCGCAGAGTGTTTGCGGACAGGCAAAGTATGTGTTTTATTTTATCGGCGACGGTATGGGAGTTAATGTTGTGAATACAACGGAGGCCTGGCTTTCCGGCATGAATGGCGAACGGGGGTCTGTTTCGCTGTTGATGACGCAGTTTCCGGTGGCGTCTATGGCCACTACTTTTTCGGCAAACGCTGATATTACCGATTCTGCCGCTGCGGGAACGGCGCTGTCTACGGGGAAGAAAACGAATAATGGTACAATCGGCCTGGATCCGGACAATAACCGCCTGGAAACGATTGCGGAGAGAGCTAAAAAAGCCGGGAAGAAAGTAGGCGTAGCCTCTACCGTTCCTGTTAATCATGCTACTCCGGCAGCATTTTACGGGCATCAGGAAAATCGCGGCATGTATTATGAAATTACACAGGATCTTATTTTGTCCGGTTTTGATTTCTTTGGAGGTGCGGGCTTTTATAACCGGGATAAGTTTCATGATAAAACGGACGCCCCGGATATTTTCCCGCTGATAGAGCAGGCGGGGTATGTGATCGCAAAAGGCTTTGATGATTTCAGGGCAAATGCCGGCCGGTCAAAGAAGGTTGTGCTCGTTCAGAAAAACTGGGAGAAGGTAGAAGGAATACCTTATGCAATCGACCGCAAAGGGGACGACCTGACCCTTAAACAGATAACCGAAGCCGCTATTGACGTGCTTACGAGGGACAATAAAAAAGGATTTTTCCTGATGCTCGAAGGCGGACGTATCGACTGGGCGGCGCACGGCAATGATGCGGCAACGGCTGTCCGCGAAGTGATAGATATGGACGAAGCCATCCGGGTAGCCTATGAGTTTTACAAAAAACATCCCAAAGAAACGCTTATCGTTATCACGGCAGATCATGATACCGGAGGAATAACTGCCGGTACGGGAAGGTTGAACATAAACGCCTTGCAGTATCAGAAACAGTCGCAGGACGGCCTGACAGCCCTCATCAGCGATTTGCGCACTTCCCGGGATGGAAAGGTGTCGTGGGAAGAAATCAAAGACCTGCTGACTAAGACGCTGGGCTTTTGGCAGGAGATTCCCTTGAACTGGGAACAGGAAAAAATCCTGCGTGACGCCTATGAAGAAACGCTGGCTAAAAACCGGGATGTGAAAGACCGGAACCTTTATGCCGAAAATTCACTGATTGCAGCCAAGGCAAAACAGATAATGAACGACGTGGCACGCCTTGGCTGGGGGACGACGTCCCATTCGGGAGGATATGTGCCGGTGTTCGCAATCGGCGCGGGACAGGATCTGTTCACCCATAAAATGGACAATACGGATATCCCGTTGAAAATAATCAAAGCGGCGAAGTATTAACCTGCGTTGTAGCTTTTTCTCCAAAAGACAAAGCCACTAAGGAGATTTTATTCTTCCGTTCCCAGATTGCCGTTGAAGTAAACGTTCTTCGCCCTGTTGACGATATTGATCTTTCCTTTGATGGTGTTTTCGCTCACGATGGCGCGCAGTACCTTTTCGCTAATATCGACCTGCGGCGCATCCTGCATGAAGTCGCATCCGCGGATGACGACCGAACCGCTACGTGCCTGAATTGCCGCCCGTCCTTCTTTGTTTCTGTCCCACTGCACGAAGATGCAGTCTGAAAACC
>JAISYY010000001.1 GCA_031269635.1 Tannerella sp.
GGAATGATACCTTTATATGTTTTCGTATTCATCAAATTCTTCAGTGAGAAATTGGTGAATTTCAACCCAAGTTTACCGATGACGCCCGTCTGTCCCCAACCGAGAGAAAATTCAACCTGGTCATTTGCCTTGGAAGTAAGATTGTAGATGAGATCTACCGTTCCGTTATCGGGATTGGTGCTGAAATCGGGTTTCATGTTTTCCGGGTCGAAATGTCCCATTTGCGCAAGTTCGCGCAAAGAGCGCATCAAAGCCTCGCGGCTGAACAGATCGCCCGGCTTCGTACGCAATTCCCGGCGGACAATATCTTCATACAGGCGGTCGTTTCCGTTAATGACGACTTTGTTGATCGTGGCCTGCGGGCCTTCCATGATTCGCACTTCCAGGGCGATGGAATCATTATTGACATCGACCTCCACCGGATCGGCCTGCGCAAACATATATCCGTTATTTGAATATACGTTCATCACCGCATCTTCGTCCGAATACATACGATCCATGAGTTTTTTCTGATTGTACACATCCCCGGGTTTCATGTTCAGCAACGTTTCGAGGTAATCGGAAGGATATTTCGTATTGCCTACGAACCGGATATCTCTAAGATAGTATTTCTGTCCTTCGTCTATCGCAAGATAAATATTAACGCGTTTTTCATTATACGGTACAACGCTATCGACGGTGATAACGGCGTCGCGATATCCAAATTCGTTATATTTGTCAATCAGGTTCTTCTTGTCATTATCGTATTCTGCGGATGTGAACTTTTTCGTGCTGAACAGTTCGAGCCAGCTGTTCCGGAAACGTTCTTTCAGGTTAAAGCGTTCGTTCGTCTTCTTCATCGCCTTGCGGAGCTGGAAGTCGGTAAGCATTTCGTTTCCGTCAAAATAAATCTTCTGTATTTTTGTTTTTTCGTTTTTATCGATATTTACATCTACAATCACCTCTCCGTCTTTGCCGGGAGCAGGTTTTTCCACAACATCCACATCGACGTTTTTAAATCCTTTGTCATCGAAATATTTTTTTATGAGTATTTTCGCCCGGTCGATAACATGAGGCGTAATCTGATGGCCTTTGCGCAGATTCAACCTCGATTCGAGGTCGGTACGTTCTCCTTTTTTAACACCGTTATAACTGATTTCCGAAATACGGGGACGCGGCCGGAGGCGTATTTCAAGCCATACCTTATCTTCCTCTATTTTCGAGGCAAGAATTTTTATGTCGGAAAACAATCCCTGACGCCAAAAACGGTTCACGGCATCCGTGATTTCATTTCCGGGGACATTCACTTCATCGCCGACCCTCAAACCGGAAAATCCGATCAAAACAAAATCGTCGTAATTCGTAGCTCCTGTAACCTTAATGTCCTGGATTTTATATTTCTTTTGAACAAACATATACGTGATTTCCGGAACTTCGCCTTCCGCAATCGTATCTTGAATATTCAACATCGCCGAACCGGCAAGAATATCCGTCGCCGGCGGTATGGTGTCGGAACTTTGCGATATTCCCCAAAAAGAAACGCTCAAAAATGTAAAAAGCAACAGTATTTTTTTATCCATACTTCAGGATTTAGTTATTTGCTCACTTGTCTTGCCGAAACGTCTCTCTCTCTGCTGGTAAGACAATATGGATTCATAAAATTCATTTTCTCTGAAATCAGGCCAGTAAATGTCCGTAAAATATAATTCGGCATAAGACAACTGCCACAACAGGAAATTGCTTATCCGCTTTTCGCCTCCGGTCCTTATCAACAGGTCCGGATCCGGGATATTGCGTGTTGTAAGGTATGAGGAAAAAAGTATTTCATTCACGTTTTCGGAATCAATTTTCCCCTCCCGTACGTTTTCCGCTATGCATTTTGCCGCCTGAACAAGCTCCCAGCGGGACGAATAGCTAAGCGCCAGCACCAGCGTCGTCCCGGTATTAACCGATGTTTTTTCGAGACATTCCGACAATGTATCCCGGACGTCGCCGGGCAAACGCATCGTATCTCCGATAGCCATTAAGCGGACATTATTCTTCATCAAATCCGGCGTTTCCCGATGTATCGCCGCCACCATAATGGTCATTAACGTTCTGATTTCTTCGTCGGGACGACTCCAGTTCTCCGTAGAAAAAGTATATACGGTCAGATATTTAAGCCCTATTGCAACTGCGGCTTCCACGACTTTCCGAACCGAGACGACGCCTTCGCGGTGCCCCTCGCTACGATCCCGACCGTGACGTTTAGCCCAGCGTCCGTTCCCGTCCATAATAACAGCCACATGTTGCGGCAGTTTACTTTTGTCTATTTCTTTTATCAATGACATTTTATCAACGCCTAATATATTCCATTCATATCTTTCTTGTTGCAATTACAGTCGCGAAGACCGAAATCATACGATACTGAAATCGTCAACATAGAGTACCAGTCTTTATTTTTTAAGGGACTGCTCCCTATCTTATAAGGATTGTCCAGCAAATCATTTCCTCCGTTTATATCAAGTCCATCCCCGAATAATTTGCGAACAGACCACTCCGCTCCAATATTTATGCGGTTTTTTAATTTATATTTAACTCCCGTACCGACCGAAATATGAGGGCTGAAAAAAGTCCCTCCGTTACCGGGAGCGACCGACATCCCCAATCCTCCCGCTATATACGGTGCAATACGTTTCGTATACAGATACTGATATTTATCACTGTACGGGAAGAAGTTAAATTCCGCCTGTCCTCCCAGATCAATAATATTCCGCTCAAAATCAGCCTGCGCATTACCGGGAAAAACATTCTCACTGCTTTCCGTCGATCCGGCAACGCGCGCCCACGCAAGATTCGCTTTAAAAGCGATGCGGAAATTGGCATTATAACGAAATAAAACACCTGCCGAAGGATTCATATTCCTGAATACGGCGTTCTTATTGGCATCACCCATATAAAACGCCCCCCCAAGCATACCTCCTATTTCGTACAGATATTCCTGCGCCCCTGATCTGAAAAAAGACAGACACAAAAATAAAACAATGCCTGTTCGCCGAAAAAAAGTTAGACTCATCCTTCCTTAGTTTAACAAAAAACCGTCAACATTCATCTTTGACCTTTCCTTCTAACGAAAAAACATGCAAAAAATTATATTTATACAGACTTCTAATCTTTCCTGAAGCCAAGACGGTTAATCCGCCCGCGCCACAATTCGCTCAAAATATTCGTATCTCTACCCGCTTTTCCTCCGAAAAGCAGCACAAAGTTATCCTTATCAACCACAACCGAAGAAAAGCCTCTTGCCGTGTAATCTTCGGGCATCACATGAATCGTATCCTGCCACCACGAAACGCCTCTGTCTCCCGAATAATAAAGATCGTTTAGCGCTGTTCCCGATTCGTCTATGCCTCCTGCAATATAAAAAAGGTCATCATAATAGAACAGCGAAACGCCTTCACGCACGGGAAATACCGACTGTTCATTTGTCAACGGAACCCATGACAGGCCATTCATCGTTGACCATGACACATTTGACAGCCTGCCACTGCCGTCGCGCCCGGAAGATACCGCTAAATAGGGATGATGCATCACCTCGTAATTCAATAAACCGAAGCCGGACAACGGAAAGGAGGCTGGGATTTCGTTTCCCGTCCGCCATTCCAGATTTTCAGTCATTGTTGCAAACCGCAACGTCCCGTCCACGTTCAAAATAGCGGACAACACCGGTTCGTTGCCGATGGAATTGCCCGGGATAAAGCCTAATAGCGCTTCTACGGAAGGTGCATTTACAACCTGCGACCACGCCTCTCCATCAACAGAACGATACAACAAGCCCTCCGTATCGCGGACATACAAAACGCCTTCATATTCCGTCAGCTGCGATATGACGGCTTTACCGGGAAAACCGGAAAGCGCAAGTTCCATCCAATTCTTTAAATCTGCCTCATCCGTCTTATACAAATAAGAAATACCCTTTTCCTGCGCATACATATAACATGCGTTATTATATGGTATAACTTTCATGTCTTCAAATGATTTTCCGGGAATCAAACCGGAATAAAGATCCCACGCCATAGAATCGGGATCGACCTGGTGAATATTGATTTTTGCTTCGTATATCTTGGAAGAAACGCTGTTGTAAGGATAAACCGTAATCATAACGGATGATGAGAAATCTACGGAATCGCTGGCCGTCCAATATACGGAATCGCCCGTCGCCTGACTTATCATAAGCACTCCGGCTGCGCCAACCTCAAATTCCATAGAACAAAGAACTTTCTCGTCTATGACCGTTCCGTACGGCATGGAATCCTTGTTAAATATCTTCCCATTCACCTGATCTATCGTGAACTTTACATTCGACAACCCCGTTATCGAATCATTTGACAACGAGAACGAAGATATCTGTGCATTGCTAAGATTCCAATCATCAATCTCCGTCTCATCACCGTCAAGGCAAGAAAACATCAAACAAGCCAATCCGGCAATCAGCAATCCGCAAAACTTAAATTTTCTCATTTATTCTTTCATTTTTCGAGAGGACAAAAGTAGCAACATTTTTTTATTAGGATACTATATCCGTATTTTATTTATAATATTTTAGTGTAAGACGCCTTCTTTTTAAGAACTCAATTACGCGTATAGACTTCTATTAATGAAGCGCTGCCGCTGCATGATGAGAAAAACGGAACGGTCTTCACTTCAGACAGCCGCACTCCGGGATAACGCCTAAAGTCAACGGCAGGCACGCCTCCGCCCAGTCTCACCGGAGCTGTTTCCACGATCAGTTCGTCCCAGAGATCTTTATCCAAAAAAGTGCGGTGAAGTTGCGCCCCTCCTTCAACTAATAACGAACCGATATTCCGTTCATATAAATCAGCCAGTATCTTTTCCGTAAAGTCTGCGGAATCGTCGATCATTACATATTCCCGGTTCTCTTTCGGGAACAAACGTGCGGAATCACTGTTTTTCCCGTCTTCACCGGCGGAGCGTTTTTTCTGTTTCCGGTAAATCAGTGCGGGATGATTGCCGTCAAATAAACGGGCGTCGTCCGGGATTCGCATATGATTGTCTATCGTAATGCGTAATGGCGAGTTTCCGGCCCAGTAACGCACCGTCAGCGAAGGATTGTCAAGGACGGCCGTATTCGTTCCCACCATTATTGCCTGAACTTCCGAACGCAGTTTATGTACCATCAGGCGTGTAACGGGCGTTGACAATAACACCGGCGCTTCCGAGCGGTCGTTTCGCTTACGGTCTAAAAAGCCGTCCTCGCTCTGCGCCCACTTAAGTATGACATAAGGCCGCCGTTTTTTATGCAGGGTCATAAAAAAACGATTCAACCGGACAGCTTCGTGTTCCATAACGCCGGTAACAACCTCAACACCGGCGTCGCATAACATTTTAATACCTCTGCCGGCGATTTCGGGAAAAGGATCCGGACAGGCAACGACCACACGCGGTACACCTTTCTGTATGATAAGCCCGGCGCAGGGCGGCGTTTTCCCGTAATGCGAACATGGCTCAAGACTTACATACATCGTAGCATCGCGCAATAAAGCCTCATCACGCACGGCTGCGATGGCATTCACTTCGGCGTGCGCTCCTCCGTAACAGTGGTGAAACCCTTCGCCAATAATAAGATTGTCCCGCACAATAACAGCGCCTACCATAGGGTTAGGCGCCACGCTTCCCTTCCCATTCTTCGCCAATTCCAGACACCTGGACATGTATTTCTCTGAAACATTCATCATGTAAACAATATATTTTAGCATTAATAATTCATGTTACACAGGCCGGTGCGTAACAGGAGTTATTTATTACTTTTGGTTTCATAAACGGTTTGTTTATGGTGCAAAATTAGATGAAAATCTCGCGATTTCCAAACGCATGCAATGAAAATATCTGCCGTGACAAAAGCGAATGAACAGCATCCAGCGGCTGTTATTACTGTCGTATAACTCTTATGTAAGCTGACTTCCGTAGGGATAGTTGATAAATTTTATCGTATTGGATCCGTTAAATTCCAACGAAATGCGCACATAACCTCCCGGCAGCGTATCGAACTCCAGTGTTTTCGCATTATCTTCGTTATCGACAACCGTTAACATGCTCTTTGAAAGTCCGGTTTGCATCTCAATCGTTTTGCCGTTTCCAAGTATCCCCTGTCCGACGCCGTTCAGAAAAACGCGTAAACCGGTCATCGAACCAAGCATCTTCTTTTCGCGAGACAGCGCCAATGTGCAGGGGATTTCGAGTTTATCCGCTTCACGCTCTACTTTCAGCGTATAGTCTTTGCCTAACGATTCTTTTGTACAGGCGAAAATTCTGCTTTCCCGGTCGGTTTCTTTCAGTTTGTTGACTGTTTGTTCAACCAGCTTCTCACCGAACGCTTCGGTTACCAGCGTCAAGGACGAAGCCATACCGTTCCGCAGTAATCCGGCTCCTATGGCAAGCGGCACCAAAGGGATAGCAATTGCTACGATTACAGCGAGCCACGGCATAACCTCGACGCCGGTCCCCGTATCAATCCAAAGCGAAATATCGCCATTGACAAATCCATTAATCTCTATCACTGCCAAAAACAATCCTCCGAGTGCTAACAGTAATCCGGAAAGAATATACCATGGACGCTTTCTATTCACACGCCTTTCTTCCTTCCCGAAACAGTCTTCGCAAATGTCGAAACCGTGTTGCGCCTTCGGTTTCTTTATGGTTTGTTCCTGTCCATTCTTTTTGGTGTGCGTTACCTTTTCAATCCCGCTGATAAGCTGGATATTGATTTTGCTTTTTGCCGCACGCCCACATTCGGCACATAGCCGCCGTCTCACATCCGGAGGTGTCTTTACAGGGTATTCTTCGTTGTACGATTGCCAAACCGGCTCAAAGACCGGCCTGCGTTGCTGCGCAACAGCCGCCTTCGTAGAAGGAGTGATTAAGCGCGACAGTTTCTCATCCGCCAGCATGCGGATACCCGGATACGGATGCGATTCGGCAATGGTGGCAAGGATAGCCGGATCGGTCAGGTTACCAAGCGCCGCCTCACAAACATAAAAGTATCTGTCTGTTTTTATAATCTCCTCAAGCGCCGCCTGATCGAAGATCCTTTTGACAGATTCCATACGCACAAGTTCATGTTTATTCGTTTTTGCCGTTTTAATAAGCGTAGCCTGATCGGTTATTTTTTCCACCGCCGTCCTGGCTACGGCCGTGCGCTCCGCACTGCTTTTCCTGTTGTTTAAACCATAATTTTCCATCTTCTATTACTGTTTTAATGCTCTCTTGTGGGAGCGGTTTATAATTTATTTTACATGGCAAAATTACGGTAGCTTACTCGTCCTGCATACCCCATTTGTGGGGTATTTTCGATAGCGGGCGAAAAAAAAACCGCTTAAAATGTTTGTTCCGCACCCGTCTCCGGGGCGGAGATTGTTTGTTTTATTGAATAAAGGGGAGCACGGGTGCGCCCGCCGCTCCTCTCGTGACTGCGAGGAAGACGGATTTACCTGATTTCGGGATGATTTCCGAAGTAAATAATCCGGTTATTGAAGTAAACGCCCCAGCACTCCGGCATTAAAAATAAACCGGTTTATTTTGTAATATCCCCGGCTTATATTATTTTTGTCCCGTCCCAAAAACGTACTGAAAATGGAAGAGACGACAGCATACATCAAAAAAACGCTTGCAGACATTTATCCGTTGGAAGAAATACGCAGTTTCATCCACCTGATATTTTTATATGTATGCAGCCTGTCCCGTAATCAGCAAATTTTATGCAAAGATAAGCAAATCCCCGAAAACGAAAAAGAACGGATTTATGCGATCACGGAAAGACTGAAAAAACAGGAACCGATACAGTATATCCTGGGGGAAACGACGTTTTACAGCCTTCCGGTGAAAGTAAACCCTTCCGTCCTGATACCACGTCCCGAGACCGAAGAACTTGTCGATTTAATCCTGAAATCGCCTCCGGTAAAACGCCATTCGGGAGATTCACGGATCAAAATACTGGATATTGGCACCGGTAGCGGATGCATTGCCATTGCGCTGGCCAAACATATACCTCATGCCGGTGTGACGGCGACCGATCTTTCGGAGGCGGCACTGCAAACAGCCCGGACGAACGCCCTGCTGAATAAAACCGGCATCCGGTTCCTGCAATCGGACATACTCGACACCACTTCGGCCGTTTCTCTTATAACCGGCGATTTCGATATGATAGTAAGTAATCCGCCTTACGTCAAAAACAGTGAATGGCAGGCGATGAGTCCAAACGTACTCGACTACGAACCCCACAGCGCACTGTTCGTTCCCGACGAAGACCCGTTGCTGTTTTATAGGGCAATAACCGGTTTTGCTCAAGAAAAACTCATACCCGGAGGTGCGGTTTATTTTGAGATAAATCCCGAATGTGACACGCTCATTACCGGAATGTTACGCAACGAAGGGTTTACCGGTACGGAAATAATACGCGATTTATCCGGGAAAAACAGGTTTGTCACTGCAAAAAAAATGAACAGGCAATGAAAACGGAAACTGATTTACTGGCCGCTATGGCAAGATACTGTTCACAGGCGGAACGGTGTATCGACGACGTAAGAAAAAAGATAAAAACCGCAGGCTTAACGAAAGAAGCGGAGAACCGGATAATAGACCGCCTCGTCCGGGAAAACTTTATTGACGAACGGCGCTTTTGCCGCAGTTTCGTCAGCGATAAATTAAAATTTAATCACTGGGGGCGCATAAAAACGGGTTATGAACTCAAAAAGAGGAATATAAAACCCGAAATTTGTTCGGAAGCCTTTGAATCCATTGACGAAAACGAATACATATCCGTCCTAACCGGTTTGCTCAAAAGCAAAAAACGTTCCGTCAAAGGACGTTCGGCGCAGGATGTTTTTCAAAAATTATACCGTTTCGCCTCGTCGCGGGGGTTTGAGCATCCTCTTATTATCAAAACACTGAAAGATATATCCGGCCATATTGATTATGATACAAATTTTGAATGATTTCGTAAACCTGTTCTATCCGCACGTATGCCTCTTATGCCGGAATCCGCTAATCGAATGTGAACGGCATATTTGCCTGAACTGCCTGCTTGATCTGCCCGAGACCGGTTATCATACCGATAAAAACAATCCGGCACGGGCGTTATTTGCCGGATTCCCGCAGGTAAACGATGTGACGGCTTTCCTGTTTTTTGAAAAAGACGGAAAAGCACAACAACTGATTCATTCATTCAAATATTACGGGAATAAATCATTGGCGGAATATCTGGGGCGTATAGCGGCAATCGAACTGAAAGATTACGGATTTTACGCATCTATCGACACCGTCATCCCCGTACCCCTGTATCCCGGTAAAGAGAAAAAACGCGGATATAACCAGTCCCGGCTCATCGCAAACGGCATATCTTCCATCTACGGATGCAGCATTGACGGAACATCCGTAAAACGTATGGTGGATACGGCGTCACAAACCCACAAACAGGTTTACGAACGCCATGTCAATGTAGAAAAAATTTTTGAACTGACAAATGCGGAAAACCTTTTCGGAAAGCATATCCTTCTTGTCGACGATGTGATAACCACAGGAGCGACAACATCTGCCTGTATCGAAACGTTATCGAAAATACCGGAAATAAAAATCAGCATATTTTCGCTGGCAATTGCAATGAAATACTAAAAAAAAGATTATATTTGCGCCTGTTAAAACTTAAAAATAAATCATTATGTATTCAAAAGAAAAAAAGAACAGATTATGCAGTTATGTGCTTATCGCATGCACATTATTTATTACATCCTGCAAAGAACAGCACAATATCCTGACCGGGGAGGAAAAAGCGGAAGGCTGGGTGTTACTTTTCGACGGGGAAACGATGAACGGATGGAAGGATTACAACAAACCTGCGCTCACCCAGCCCTGGCACGTCGTAAACGGCTGCATACAGGCGAAAGGCGACGGCAGCGATTCCGACGGATATATCGTTACGGAAAAGGAATACGAAAATTTCGAGTTGTCGTGGGACTGGAAGCTCTCCAAAGGCGGCAACAGCGGCATGCTCTATCATGTTGTGGAAAATCCCGTGTTTAAGGTGCCTTATGTCACCGGCCCCGAATATCAGTTGATCGACGAGCCGAACTTCCCGGAAGCTTTGGAAGAATGGCAAAAGCTTGGCGTTGATTACGCGATGTACCTGCCCGACAAAAGCCTGATGAAAGTAAACCCGGCCGGCAAATGGAACAAATCGAAAATCGTTTTCGACAACGGACACGTGGAGCACTGGCTCAACGGCGTTAAGATACTTGAGTTTGAAGCCCGGACGGACGAGTGGTTTGAACGCAAAAACAGCGGTAAATGGGCACATGCACCGGAATACGGCCTGGCTCATAAGGGTGTCATTTGCCTGCAAGACCACGGTTATCCCGCGTCATTCCGCAATATAAAGATTCGGGAATTGCCGCGCAGGACAAAGGAAGTCAAGCTGTTCAACGGCGTCGACCTGACGGGCTGGGAAGCTTACGGGACAGAGAAATGGTACGTTGACAACGGCCTCCTGATATGCGAAAGCGGCCCCGACAAAAAATACGGCTACCTTGCGACGCGCGAATATTATGACGATTTCGACCTCACGCTCGAATTTAAACAGGAAGCGGATGGCAATTCCGGCGTATTCATACGCTCTTTCGTCGAAAAAGACGTCAAAATAAACGGCTGGCAGGTCGAAGTCGCCCCGAAAAACCACGACACGGGCGGCATCTATGAATCCTACGGACGCGGATGGCTGGTTCAAATTCCCGACGAAAAAGAGCACATCCTCAAAGAAGGCGACTGGAACACGATGCGTATAAAAGTACAGGGTGACAATGTCACAACCTGGCTCAACGGCGAAGAAATGGTACATATCAACGACGAAAAAATCGGCGCCGGAAAAGGACGCATAGCGCTCCAGATACACGACGGAGGCGGTATCAGGGTTCTCTGGAGGAACCTGAAACTGAAAACTTTATAACAGCGACTGTCCCTCTCCTCAAAAAAAGAATACTCCATTGCGGCTTGGGGTATTCTTTTTTTTAGAGTAAGACGTTTATAATTAAGGTGGAAAAGGAAGATATGAAGGCGGATTTATAAAAAGACGTTCGTTTTATTTTTACAATGACGATGCGACAATTTAAAATTTAACGAAAATAGACAGACCGAAAATTTGAACGTTAAGAAAAAAATATTACTTTTGTCACTCTAAACACTATAAAAATATAGAAAAGCACATGCATCATGGAAAAGTACATTTTATCTTTTGACGCCGGGACGACCAGTTCCCGTGCAATTGTATTCAACAGCAAAGGCGAGGCTTGTTCGGTAGCGCAGAAGGAGTTTACGCAGATATTCCCGCGCGACGGCTGGGTGGAGCATGACCCTTTCGAGATCTGGTCGTCGCAGGCTGCCGTAGCTGCCGAAG
>JAISYY010000323.1 GCA_031269635.1 Tannerella sp.
CAAAATGGTTGACCAGAACCGTCCGGGACTTAACAACGGCAGCACTTCCACAATCTGGAATGCCGTTGCCTATATTACTCCCATGACCGTGCCGGTGAAATATTCTAATGGTTTGTTCCCGTCCTACGGCCCCGGATATGCTACCTCCCCAACCATCCTTATCAATGAAACAGGCTACGCATCGACGCATGAAAATACCATCGAATCGCTGCTTTCTCTGGAACAGGACTTGAAATTTATCACCAAAGGTCTTAAATTTACAGGCCTGGTATCGGTAGATAACTTTAACCAACATTTTACCGCACGCTACAAAATGCCCGACCTTTATATGGCTGTTGACCGCAACTGGCAAACCGGCGAGTTGCTGATGACTAAAACCGTCGTCGCCCAGCAGATGAACTATACTACTTCGTCGTACGGTATCCGTACCGTTTACGCGGAAGCGCGCCTCCATTACGAAAATATAATCAACGAAAGACACCGTATCGGCGCACTGGCTCTGTATCAACAAAAACATTATCAGCGCACTGACCGTTACGATGAACTTTTGTCTATCCCAAACCGGAATCAGGGTATTGCCGGACGTATAACATATTCTTTAGACGATATTTATTTCCTGGAAGGTAACTTTGGTTACAACGGTTCCGAAAATTTCCCCAAAGGACAGCGTTATGGTTTTTTCCCGTCTGGCGCCCTCGGCTATGTCATATCCAATTACCAGTCGGTGAAAGACCTGTTTCCGTTTCTCAGCATGTTGAAACTGCGCTATTCGTTCGGTTTGGTGGGTAATGACAAGATTACCAGCAACGACGTACGTTTTCCATATTTGACTACGGTCAGCACCAACACGACGGGTTACTATTTCGGCGATGTACCGGGATACTATATCGGAACAGCCGATTCGAAACTCGGATCTACCGGACTGGTGTGGGAGAGTGCCGTCAAGCACAACTGGGGTATAGACCTCCAGTTATGGGAAAACTTCAACTTTACGATTGACGCTTTCCTTGACAAACGCAATAACATATTCATGGCGCGTAACACTTTGCCCGGCACCCTGGGCGTACAATCTACCATTTGGGGTAATGTGGGACGCATGAAAAGCTGGGGTTCGGACGGAACAGCCAGCTACCACAGAAAATTCGGTGATTTTGAGGTGGAAGTGAGAGGCAATTTTACAGTAACACGTGACAAAATCCTTGATTACGATGAAGTGATACCCCGTTATCCCTACCTGGCGCGCAAAGGCTCCAGCAATGACATAACACGGGGATTGATAGCGCTCGGTCTCTTCAAGGACGAGGCTGACGTTAAAAACAGTCCGACACAATTCGGCAAAGTGCTTCCGGGAGACATCAAATATCAGGATGTTAACGGAGATGGCGTCATCAATGATTACGACATAGTACCCATAGGCAATTCCCGTGTTCCTAAAATACAGTACGGTTTTGCCAGTTCTTTCAGGTGGAAAGGCGTTGACGTGAATCTGTTTTTCCGTGGCTCCGGACAGACGGACTTTTTCTACGGCGGAGCCGGATTCTATCCCTTCGCAAGCGAAGAACTCGGAAACGTACTGACCATTGTTGCCGACCAGAAAAACCGCTGGACGCCGGCTTCCTATTCGGGAGATCCTTCGACGGAAAACCCCAATGCCCGCTTCCCGCGACTGACCTACGGCAACAATCTCAACAACAACCGTAATTCCACGTTCTGGCTGGCCAACGCAAGTTTCCTGCGCTTCAAAACCCTGGAAATCGGATACACCGTGCCGAAAAAGTTGCTTGCGTACCTCTATATGAAAAACCTGCGTATCTCGGCTCTCGGCGATAATCTCCATGTCTGGGACAAGATAAAACTTTGGGATCCTGAACAGGCATCCGGAAACGGAGCCGTCTATCCTTTAACCCGCTCGGTTACATTCACGTTTCAAATGACGTTTTAATTATTTAAAATTGTAAAAATCATGCTACTTAATATAAGAAAGAAATTAATGCACACAGCGGCCGTTTTATCCGTTACCGTTTCGCTGCTGATGAACTCATCGTGTAATTACCTTGATATCGAGCCTTACATCACCGACTTGTTTACGCTCGACACCATATTCAAAAAACAGGAATATACGCAACAATACCTTAATAATATTTACAGTTACCTGGTTGACTACGGATCGTACCGCCCCAATCCCGCCAATAGTCGTCGCACCATGCCCTGGGCGCCCATAGCCGATGATTGCGTATCAGCTTACAAGCGTAGCGGCGGTTCCGCTCAGGCATTTGCATACTGGTCAAACAATGAAATATCTCCCGATTTTATAAATTCATCGGCTTTCAACCGCTGGAACACTTTCTATGAAGGTATTCGCCGCGCCAATACGTTTCTTATGCGCGTGAACGAATGTGAAGAGGTTACGCCCATCAAGCGGCAGGAATGGATCGGTGAAGCTACATTTGTGAAAGCGTGCATTTACTTTGAATTGATGCTTGCCTGGGGACCGATACCGATTGTACCGGACGAACCTGTGGATTTCGATACGCCAATGGATCAATTAATGGTAGAACGCAATACGTGGGACGAATGTAGCGCTTACGTGGAAGCGCTGTTGAATCGCGCTATTGAGTTGTTGCCCGATACTCGCCTTGATATGTCGGAAACAGGCAAGGCAACGAGAAACGCAGCCCGCGCCGTACTCTCGCGCCTGACACTGTACACAGCCAGCCCGCTCTACAACGGACAAAATCGCGAATTTCTGACATGGACAAATAACGCCGGCACACCTTACCTCAACCCGAATTTCGATCCGGAAAAATGGGCGAAAGCCGCCGCCGCCGCAAAAACGCTCGTTGATTTGAAACCCAACGCCCTTTATACCGTACCGAAGAGAGATAATACGCCTAATGTACCTGTTCCGGCGAATGAACAAGCCGATTTTCCCGCAGGCGTGGGCGGTATCGACCATTTTCATTCCTATAAGGATATGTTTGATGGCGAATGTGTACAGGCTTCGACCAATCTCGAGCTCCTGTTCACGGTACAACGTTCGGACCTCAACGATTATACCCGTTACATGGACCCGGGCATGATAGACGGGTGGAGCGGTTGCTTTTTCCCGCAACGTATTGTTGACCAGTATTACATGGTGGATGGTCGCGACATTAACAATTCAAGCGCCGAATATCCTTATGAATCATCCGGCTATACCGACAGGGATTCCACATGGTCAGGCGACCGCATGACCGACGGCTTCACGCTGCTTACCAATACCCGCAAATGGTATGCCAATCGCGAAATGCGTTTTTACGCTACCGTAACCTTCAATAATTCGTTCTATCCATCTACCTCGACACGACCCGATCTGGTAGGCGCCGACGGCAAAGCGGCGCTGTTCTTTTCCAATTCCGTCAGCGGAAAGGAAGCGGCAGCCCAGCGTCCTGCGGCTCTGGGAGAAGAATATGCAATGACCGGCTATCTCTGCCGTAAATTCACCCATTATGAAGATTCGTGGTTGAGCGGCGGACGACGCAAATTGAAATACGGCATCAATTATCGCATGGCGGAAATCTATCTCAACTACGTAGAGGCGATGAACGAACTGGACAAAAGTTATACGACAGGCAACATAACCGTCACGCGGGACGAAGCCGAAATGCGCCGCTGTTTCAATCTCATTCGTTATCGCGCCGGATTGCCGGGAATTACCGCCAGCGACGTCAGGGACAGACAACGCATGCGCGACCTTATCGAACGGGAACGCCTCATCGAAATGATGTGGGAAGGCCGCCGTTATTTCGATACCCGCCGAAATAAAAAGGCGATGATATATGAAAACGAACCTGTGATGGGGCTTAACGTTAGCGCCCGCACTTCCGCGCCTGAAAGTTTTTATTCTTTGGTGCGCGCTACCGAACGTAATTACCTCTATAAGGTTTTCACTACACGGCAAACATTTTGGCCTATTCCCAAAAGCGAGATAGACAAAAACTATAATCTTGACCAGATGCCCGGATATTAAATAACAATGTTAAACGATTCAAAAAAATGATGACAAAGATAAAATTATTAAGCGTTTCCCTGTGCTTTGTACTGCTGGCTTCCTGCTCCGGCGAGGTGGATTTCGGCGAACAATACAAAAAGACGGTTTATATCGTCAACGCACCCGATTATACCGGCGACCATTCATTCGCCGCTGAAAACGACGAAATCGTGATTTCAATCTATTGCGCATCCTCCAAGCCGATTACAAAAGACTTGAAAATGCGTCTGATGGTTGATCCTAACATACTCGATTCGCTGAACAACATCAATGAACTGAGCAGTTCCAGCTACGTCAGGCGTATTCTGCTGCCTGCAACAAATTATCAAATGCCCGATGAACCGATTGTTACCATCAAAGCCGGCGAACAGTACGGGACGCTGGGTATTCCTTTTAATTTCAACGGGCTGGATCCGAATAAATTCTACGGATTGCCCCTGTACCTGTGCGCCAACAGCGAGGACTATGACATTACTCAGGAATTGCGCGTTCTGCTTTACCAGATCAACATGGTCAACGACTATTCGGGAAGCTTCAACGGAAGTTCTACCGAAATGCCCGAAACCGAAGAAGGACGAATGATCGTAAAAGCGGTACAACCTGTACTTAAAGCGCTTTCGAAAAATACAGTCCGCATGTCTATTCACGATGCGGAAGATAACGATGTCGATAATATGATGGTGCTAACCGTTGCAAGCGACGGTTCGGTCAGCATTTCTCCATCGGAAAACGCCTCTGTTACCGATCTTGGCGGCAGTTATTACAATTCCATAACCATGCGGTACGAATTGAATTACCGGTACAACGGGAAAGTCATTTCGGAAATAATTACCAATATCCTCGCCCCGAAAACGGATGAAGATATCTATGAATAACCCTATTAAATTCAATTGACAGATGAAAAAATATATCAACGGATTTTTCAAATATGTATTGACGGTTGTCACAGTGTTCGGTTTTGCCGCTTGCGGTGATGAGGAAAACAACGTTTCGCATACCTTATCCGTAACTTCCAATGGCAACGAAGTTACTTCCATTGCGGTGAACGCCGAAGGAACCATGCAAACCCTCGAAGTCAAATCCGACGGCGAATGGACAGTTCGCCTGCTTGGATCCAATACGCGCTGGATTCAATTAGGGCCTTCTTCCGGCAAAAACAACGGCGCTGTTACGGTTATCTTCGAAAAGAACACAACGACGACCAACCGCGTAGCAGAAATCGCATTCTTAAGCGGTAAAAAGGAACTGACATTCATTTCCGTAGCGCAGGCAGGATACGGACCCAATCTGGTCGTAACACCGGAATCAGCGCTAATCTCCGAAGAAGGCGGCAAAGCGTCATTCCAGATTGCCTCCAACAATGATGAATGGGAATATATCCGCTCCGGCGACGAATGGTTGACACAAATAGAAAAGTCGCCAACTGCGCTGAAATTCTACGCCCCCAAAAACAACGGAAACGAAAAATCGGTTACGCTGACCCTCAAATTGACCAAATATCCGGATATCACCAAGCAAGTTGTCGTAACACAGGAAGCGCAAGCCTTTGTGCCCATATTCATTACATTGAACACGCCGTCAGCATCGGAAATTAATCTTGGCGATGCAGATGACATGAACTTTGAATGGACAGGCACAAACATCATTGGCGGCTATATCCTGGAAATAGCTTCATCCGGCGATATGAGCGCCCCCGTCAAATCCATTGAAACGGACGACGAATCCGTAACAATTGCTTCCATTGACCTGGATGCGGAACTTTACAAAAGCGGTATCGCTTCGGGAGCAGGCAAATCGCTGTACTGGCGGGTAAAACCGAAAGCGGAAAACGTCGAGCTGACCCAGACGCCCGAAATCCGCGAGCTGAAACTGAAACGGCCGGCTGTCAAAACCGACGCCGTTCACGGAGACATGCTCGATGCAGTATTCAATCCCGACCTGACGGTAACCGATGTTTCGGGCAACAGCTACACGATAGAACACAAAGATTACGACCGAACGACGAAGATTGTCTATAACAGAACCTATCAGCGCTACATGGCTGTTTTTGACCCGAAAAAAGGAAACGGAGCATCCACCGGCAATGAAGACGGCGACTACTACCGCTTTGATTACAACACGTCCTTCGCCACTGTTCAGCCGTTCATAGACAGGCTGGCAGACGATCACTCGTTTGAATGTCTGGTTAAATTCGACTTCAACTATACGGCGTCTTCGCCCAGTTACGAAACAAAGTTTTTCAGCACGCAAGGCAGCGGCGGCACCGGATTCCTCGTTACCAACGCCAGCCAGGCTACGGGAGGCAATTCACTGGCCTTTATTCCGAATGTCGGCGGATGGAAATGGGCAAATTCTCAGGTCAAACCCGATGGCGCTACATACTATCACCTGACAGGCGTGTGGAATAAAACGGAAGGAAAGGCATATCTGTATATTGACGGCGTACTGAAAGGTCAGGCCGACGCTGCGGGCAACTACAGTCCGGCGGCAGCCAATTCCCGCTGGATATGTATCGGAGGAGACGCCGGCAATTTGAATGCGGAAGGATGTTTCAAGGGAAACTTGCTGATTGCCCGCATATATGACAGAGCGCTGACCGCTTCCGAAGTTACTGCCCTCTGGAATCAGGCGAAACCGTAAAAAAGACGCCAACATTCGCAAAACCCGAAGGATTGATATTATTATTTATGGAAAATAATAATATCATGCCTTCGGCGTTTTGCATGTGATAGCGCATACCGGTTGATATTAACAGAAAACAACGATATAAAAGCAATGGCAAAAACCTGGAAAGAGTGACATTATACGAAAGAACAGTACATACATAATAAAAAAAAACGACAATGATAAAAAAAATATTGAATGTAATCTTATTAGCCTCCTGTATTATCAACCTGATTTCCTGCCTGGCGGGGGAAGAAAAGGAACAAGCGTTCCTGAAACTGAAAAACACCGATGGCAGCGCAATGCCGGCAGTCTTGAAAATTGATGCGGAGAAAAGCGCCAAATCACTGCTCATTAATTCTAACGGAGCATGGATGATACAACCGTCGGAATCATGGATTGCCGCCAGTCCGTCATCGGGCAAAAATGACGGAACTGTCCGTCTTGACTTTCAGCAGAACGAATCGCTTCAAACACGTACGGCGCAGATAACCATATTACTGAACAGCGAGACGGCTGCAAACATCTCTGTCGAGCAGTACGGCACAGCTGTCAGGCTCTCCGTAACGCCTGCAACGCAAGGCAGTTTGTCTGCCGAAGGCGGTAATGTTCTGTTCAGTATTGATGCAAATGCGCAATGGACATACCTCAATACAGGCAGCGACTGGCTGACGGAAACGGAAAAAACAGATAAAACGCTCACTCTCGCCGCATCTCCGAACAACACGACTGCTTCACGTACTGCGACACTGACATTCAAACTTGTCAATTACGGCAACACCGTTGAAATTCCTGTTACGCAAAAGATCGGCGCAGTCGCCGATTTGCTTGACGTGGCGTTCAAAAACGACGGCACGGCCGAAGATATTTCGCCCATGCGCCATACCGTAACCACACTGGAAAGTTCGGCGCTTTTTACCTTCTACAGCGATACTTACGAGCGCTTCGGAGCCGTTTTCAATCATACCCCGGGCACAAGCGTTACAGAGGGCTATTTCAAGGTGGACTATTCCGGCAACCAGACATTTAAAGACAAAATAGCCGACGGTCATTCCCTTGAAATACTTGTCAGTTTCGACGATGACATGCCGCAAAACAAGGAAATCAAACCTTTTTCTTCTATGGAAGCCGGCGGGACAGGATTGATGATAAGCGCCGACAACCAGCTTACCTTCTTGCCAAATATCAGTTCCAACGGAACAAGCGCCTGGCAGTGGACACGAAGCGGCGTTGTTCCCGAACGCGGCAAATATTATCATGTCGTCGGCGTATGGAACAAAACGGAAAACAAATCTTATGTCTATGTAAACGGCGAAAGGAAAAACAGGATTGATGCCGCCGGAAACTTTAATTTCCCCAACGCCATCGACAAATACTGGTTCGGTATCGGCGCCGATGCAGGCGCTTCCGGACAGTCTGCATGGCGGGGGAAAATCATGATAGCCCGCATTTACGACGACCCTTTGACGGACGCCGAAGTGATACTACTGCAGAACCGTGTGAACAAACAGCCGCCCCAAAATAGCATCGCGCTGCAAAACATACAGTTCCTTTCCAAACAGAAGGTGCTTCAGGGAGGCGCTTATACCATCATGGCGAACGGTTTTCAAAACGGAGACAAAGTCAGGCTGGCGTCGCTCTCCGATGACAGCCGCACATACACCTGCGACGGTGTCGCCACATCAAACCTGCTGCGTATCACCCTGCCGTCAAACCTGACGTCGGGACGCTACCGCATGACCGTCATGCGCGGCGAACACAAACTCGACATCGGTTTCGTAACACTGGAAGTAGTTTCGGAACTGCCGGCGACGAATACCCAAGTCATTGCACACCGCGGATACTGGAACACAGCCGGTTCGGCTCAAAATTCGGTTACTGCCCTCCGGAAAGCCCAGGAACTCGGCATTTACGGATCGGAATTTGACGTATGGATCACTTCCGACGGCGTTGTAGTACTCAACCATGACCCAACCATCAACGGCATCCGGATTGACGCCACTTCCTACAGCGTCTTGAAAGACATTACCCTCTCCAACGGCGAAAAATTGCCGCGACTGGAAGATTATCTCGAACAGGGCAAAAAAGACCCCTCCACCAAACTGATACTCGAAATCAAAACCCACAGCTCGACGGAAAAAAACAATGCCGCAACCGCCGCCGCCGTAAATAAAGTGAGAGAGGCCGGAATGACCGCACAGGTGGAATACATCGCCTTTGATTTCAATATCTGTAAAAAAGTGATTGAATTGCAGCCCGGCGCCACCGTTGCCTACCTGAACGGCGACAAGACCCCCCAGGAACTGAAAAACGCAGGCATCAAAGGCATCGACTATACACAGTCCATACTGATCGCATATCCCGAATGGATTACGCAGGCGCACCAGCTCGGTATGACCGTCAATATCTGGACCGTAAACTCGGAATCCGACCTTGTCAGAGCCATCAACCTCGGCGTTGACTACATCACCACAGACAATCCGGTAACGGCGAAACAGCTTGTTGAAATAACGGGTAACTGAAGGTGCAAAAACCCGGAAGGCTGAAAGCGCGGAACCGCAAAGGGGCGAAAAAAAGACACAAATTTGTGGAATAGAGAAGATTTTTTTTAAAAAAATTTGCAAAATTATTTTTTTGCAATATCTTTGTCCCGTTTTATAATACATTATAATATAACAGATAATGAATAAAAAGGGAATCATTACCCCGCATAAAACCTTCAATCCAAAGCCCGCAGGCCACATTTCCAGCGGGCAAGGGGCTGATTGTCAGCCCACTCCCTCCTCTGGAAATCTCGACGGCTGCATAACAACACCTTATCCCGCCTGTCCGCGACTTCCATTCGCGGCGAACTTTCCGACATGGTCGCAAGCCTCATACATTTTGCGCTGCGACATCGCCGACGCACAGCCCGAAGACATCCCGCCGCAGACATATACCGGCAGGCCGCTCACGTCGCTCACGCCGGTAACCAAAGTGTTTTACCAGACGCCGAACGACGGCACCGTGCAGATCGAGCTGGGCAGGGACTACGACCTTACGTTCAAAAAAAAATACGGACGTGGGCGTCGCCGAATGTACCATACACGACAATGGCGCATACAAAGGACGCAGAACGGTGACTTTTCCCATTGTACGTGCGACGTGATGTCGTGTCTGAATGGTATGAAAAGTGCTTATTTAACTATCGTAACACTGGTGCTGATGCTGGTTTTTCCGGCAGGGGGCCGGGCGCAGACATGTCCCAGCCTGCCTGAAGCGCAAGTAGCCGCATCGCCGGCATTCGTGTACGACGCAGGCGCCGATTCGATGACTGTCACCGTTTCCGTCAAAAATGTTGGAGGAGCTACGTTTGTTTCGCCGTTTAAAGTAACCGTTTACAAAGACGATATTGGAGATGCTAAACGTTATACCTTTAATTATAATAGTGCCATAGCAGCCGGCGAGACGAAAGACGTTACCTTCGGCATCGGCAAGTTCAAAGCCGAATGGATGCCGTTCGACGCTCTCAAAATCCGCATCAACGACAGCGGAAACGGATATAACGACCAGGCTGTTTGCGATTCCGCTTACCGCGATTACACTACCGTCCAGCTCATCGCTTCCGACGACCGGATACTCGTCTTCAACGGTAGTGTCAACAATCAAATAAGAGTGGCTATCAACGATATTCTTCCCGCGTCGTACATCAGTCTTGCGGTGAATATACTGGACGACCCCGCCCAAACAAGCACGGCGACAGTCAGCGGCTCGAATATCTTTTATACGCCCGCCGCAGGAAAAACCGCCGATACGCTGCGTTACAGGATACATTGCGGAAATGCCGCATTCGCCGATACTGCTACGATATATATCGTAATAAAGGAAAAACCGGATAATGTGGACGACGCCGACTGCTTTGTTGAGCCTCCGGACATGAACTGGGGAATCGTTCTTGAGTGGAGTTCGACGGAAACAGATGTGTATCCACATGTTATTCCTTTGATTGGAGATATGAACAATGATTCTATTCCGGAAATTGCGGTATTTACAACAGAAGGTTTAACAACTGGCCATAGCCAGCAACTCGTTAAAACCATTGCAATTTATGATACCCGGACACGCTCGCGCATCACGAAATTTTCGTTGCCTTCCACCGTACCCGGATATGAAATCAATACTTGGGGTATGGTACGGAAATCTACTGATACCGTTTTGATAGTAGTGGCTACACTGGACTTCAAAATTCGCGCTTACGATTATTCGGGAACGCTTAAATGGACTTCCGATACGGATTACGGTTCGACTAACGGCGAATTTTCAACCACAATAGGTTTCGCCGACTTCAACCGCGACGGTACGCCGGAATTGTATCTCAACAATAAAATCTACAACGCAGACAACGGGCATTTACTTGCAACATCCGACGGAGGTACAAACCGGGGCGCTGCATTTGGCTGCTGGAGCGGCAGCACAGGCTGGAAAATGGTAGCCAACTATGCTGCCGACGTCCTGGAAACAGGAGACCTGCAATTAATCTATGGCAATGAGATTTATGAAGTCAAAATCATCAACACCGACAATCCAACCGGAAATTCCCTGACGAGAGTAAAATCAATCAGTCCGCCTTCCGGAGTAGTAGCCGACGGACATACGCAAGTAGCCGATTTTAACCGCGACGGGCATCTTGATGTATTTATCAGCAACAGGACCACCAAAGGAGCGGGAGGCACTGTCCACGGATACGTATGGGATGTTTACAACAATACGGTCAGCAGCCCGTTTGCCATTGTCACCGGTACCTACTCCCCTGGTGGTAAGAGCATACCATTAATAGGCGATTTCGATGGCGACAATATACCGGAAGTGCTGATCCAATGCCAGCTGACAGGTTCGAACAAACCACTGTTCCGCACTTTCAAATATAATCCTGCAGCAAGGACATTCAGTCAATTATGGGATATTTATCCGAATGAAGATTCGAACTCCACAGGCGCAAGCATGTTCGATTTTAATATTGATGGCAAGATGGAAGTGGTTTTGCAGGATCAGATAAGACTTCGTATAATCGATGCAGCCACCGGAGTAGAGCTTACTCCCTTGACATTTGGCGCCGGTACGGCAATGCAGTATCCGGTTGTGGCAGATCCTTACGGTAAACACGGCGACGGATCGGCCCGGCTGATAAGTATTGGAACACATAATGGGACGGCAACACAATTCGGTTCCCTTCATATATTGAAAGCGTCCTCAGGTAAATGGGCGCCTGCACGTAGCGTATGGAATCAATTTATGTATAATTCGGTTAATATCGGCAATGATCTTGTCCCGCCGGCATATCCGTTAAATCCGGCAACAGTCTTTCCCGGCGCCGACGGACAGTTAGGCACTTCCGACGACGTGCGGCCATATAATAATTTCCTGCAACAGCAAACAACTTTAAGCAAAAACGGAACTCCATACGTGAAAGCGGCAGACTATGCCATCGAGGGTGTTCCGACTGCAACTCTCCATCTAGCCGGAGACTCGCTTGTGATACAGTTTTGTGTGCGAAACTATGGAGACGTACAGGGGCAATCGCCGTTTTACATTTCCGCTTACAAGGATGCACGGCAACAGGGAAATGCGGTAATAACAAAATCTTACACCGACTTTCCCGCTCCCGGACAGACAACATGTTATTCGGTTAAAGTCGAAAGCATAAGCGCTATAAATTTACTGTATCTCTCCATCAACGACAGCGGTAACGGTAAAAATGTCAATCCTGAATGTGACAGCATCAACGGACTGATAATATTTGACATCAAAGGTATAGTATCGGCGCAGGACGATTACGCCTCAATATTCGTATGCGACGAAACATATATCCCGATTCTCGACAACGACGAATACGCCGGCACGACATTCAGCATCATGAACATTCCGAAATACGGCACAGCCGCTCCATCCGGCAGTCTTCTCAAATACAGCCACGCCGGAGCCTCGGGTTTGACATGCGAGCAAACCGGCAACCGCACCGACACCATACGTTACAAGATCGAATCAATCGTATCGTCAGCCGAAGCGGACGTCATCATAAAAATCTACAACACGCCCGGCATGATGCTCGAAGACTCCTGTTCGGTAAACCCGAAAATTGCGTTAAGCAACAGTTATGACGGCTTCACCTACCAGTGGGAACATTCGTCCGACGGCGCATCGGGCTGGAAGGTTCTATCGGCAGACAACAGCGCAACGAAACTGAACATCACGGAGGCCGGATTCTACCGCGTCAC
>JAISYY010000087.1 GCA_031269635.1 Tannerella sp.
AGGAAACTTTGAAATACATAATGGCGCAAAGATACTGCCTATCTGTCTGATAATCAATACCCCCTGTGTACTACAAAACGGGTTTTTGAGGTGTTCGAAAAATCGAACTCCTGATTTCCAATAGATTACGATTTCTATCTGAAAAATTCCAGGCAAAAATCGTCTGTTTTTAACTGAAGTTTAACAGTTCGAGGTGGAAATGCTGCAATGTGGGTTAAGGAACTGCAAAATTCTCTCACGAAAGGGAAAGGGCGAACAGAAGAAGACCAAAAACTGCTCGTTCAAATCGAACGGTTACGTCGCGTTACGCACGCCCTCACGCAGTCGGCAGATAAGTGGAACAGCGAAATGGAAGAAACAATTGAGAAGGTTTTCAACTGTCACGAAGAACTAAAAAAAGCATATCAAATCAGTCAGGATTTGAAGCAATGGTACGACATCGGCAATCGAATGAAAACAACAGCACAACTTGTCGGGAACTTGCATCAAAGGTATTTGCAGGCGGCTTCAATCGAAGAATTTATGAGCGTTATAAAAATGCTGCGCAAGCACGAACAGCAGATTATAAATTACTTCCGGCACGGGACTACTAACGCTAAAGCAGAATGTCTTAATGGGAAAATTCAACGATTCATAACTAACAACTACGGACTCAGGGACAAAGACTTCTTCCTCTTCCGTGTGGCCGGCTATTTTTCCTGATAGCACCTCAAAAAAAGATTTAGCCGTGAAAATAAGGTTTTTCCGCGACAATCACAATTTGCGATACTGTTTTCAATAAAACGCTGTATATGAGATATAAAATTTTCTCCAAATCAAGAGTTCTGAAATCAGGCGAGAAACACCAGCATCCGGCATTCCCTGCAGTCGAATTGCAGACGCAAGTGCGTTTGTTTGCGGGTCAGGTAGAAGGGTTCCCTGTAGGGCGATTGCCGGCCGTGATGAACGGGACACCAGCCCAGACTGTAACGCAAACAATGTTTCGTGTACATCAGCGGTACATCCTTGCGGGGCGCCTGTTCGAAGGCCGGTTCTGCGGTCTCGACGCCGTGTGCGGCATAAAAGGCGGCGGCCTGTGCATTGGCAATGTTGGCGGTGTAGTCTAAACGCTTTGCCGGATACGGCGCCGGCGTATCATACACATTCCGCTTCACCCACGCACGACGGTAACGCATCCGGTGCACCTGTACCAGCTTTTCCACCGCCTCGCGCCGCATTCCGCCCAGCAGCGACGACGGCACAAACCACGGACGGCTTAGACAAACCCGTATCTTCTCCGGCAAAAAAGGCGTAGGTCCCCATTTGGACAGTTGTGTCCGGATATTTTCCTCCGGAGGCGTCTGTGCCGGCGCTTTTTCAAACGGACGGACAACAACGGCGCGAGCGCCGGTTTCGTCCGTGGCGGCCAGCGCGAAACCGAACGCCGTATCGGAAAACTCCAGTTCTACCGATAATTTCCGTTCGGCCGAAGGTTTGGCCAGTTGCTCCTCAAACGCCCTGTCATAATTGCGACAGAGCAGCGTTCCCGGACGTAGCGGCGGCATTTTCAGCAGAAAAATCCGGTCGCCCTCCACCCGATTTGCCCGAAACCCTTCCAACTCGCCCCGGGCATTGATAAAGACCAGCCCGTCGCCGTTGTGTACGGGTTTCGATCGGTTTTTCAGCGTAAACGACTTGCCCTGCCGTTCTTTCACCGTTCCAACCGGCTCGCCGATGGACTTGGGCGTGTCGAACGACGCGATTTCCGGGATTCGGCCATGCAGGAAGTAGGGCGTGAAGCCGCGGCTGAAACTTTTCTCCGGCTGCGGCACGAACGAAAAAACGGATGTCCCCGCGGAGGCGCGGCAGAAAGCCCGGTTGCGGGCGAAAACGGCGTCCAGTTTCTGACGGTAAAAGGCGGTGATGTTCTTTACATAGGAAACATCCTTCAGGCGTCCCTCGATTTTAAACGACGAAATGCCGGCCGTCATCATCGCTTCCAGTTCGTCCGCGCGGTTCAGATCCCTGAGCGAAAGCAGGTGTTTGTCAGCGAGCAGGATTTGTCCGCCGGCATCCGTCAGGGTATAGGGAAGCCGGCAGTACTGGGCACATTCGCCGCGGTTGGCGCTCCGTCCGCTCAGCGCCGCGCTCAGGTAGCACCGTCCGCTGTAACTGACGCACAAGGCGCCGTGTACAAAGGCTTCCAGTTCCATGGGCGTGCGTTCGGCAACCGTCCGGATTTCCTCCAGCGACAGTTCCCGCGCCAGTATCGCCCGCACAAAACCGGCATTGTGCCAGAAGGCCACCTTTTCCGGCGTACAGTTATCGGCCTGCGTACTGACATGCAGCGGTACCGGCGGCAAGTCAAGCCGTGTGACGCCCGTGTCCTGCACAATCAGGGCGTCCGCCCCTGCCCGATACAGGCGATGAATCAGCGTTTCGGCTTCCGCCAGTTCTTCGTCTTTGAGGATGGTATTTAGCGCCACGTATACACGGACATTGAACAGGTGCGCGAAGTCGCACAGCCGCCCAATGTCATCGACCGTGTTGCCGGCAGCCGCCCGTGCACTGAATTTCGGAGCGCCGATGTATACGGCGTCCGCACCGTGACGAACCGCCTCCCGTCCGCAGACCAGGTCTTTGGCCGGCGCAAGTAGCTCAATCGGACGCGCAACCATATTCAAGGATTCAATGATTCAAAAATTCAATGATGCAAGGATTCGGTTGTCCACCAATCATTAACTATTAATTCAAGTCTCCCAGCAGACGGATGTCTTCGATGCGGTAAGGCGTTTCCTGGTAGACATAATAATTCAGCCAGTTGATGAAAAGCATGTTGGCATGTGAACGCCAGCGCATGAGCGGCGGTTTGGCGGGGTTGTTGTCCGGATAGTAATTGGCGGGAAGGGTAATCGGCAAACCCCTGTCCAAGTCGCGCACATACTCGTCGTGAAGCGTGTTGGGCGCGTATTCCGAATGACCGGTGACGAAAAACTCGCGTCCGCCGCGCGCCATTACCATATAGACCCCCGCCTCCTCACTTTCGGAAAGCAGCGTCAGCGCCGGTGTGCGGAGGATGTCCCCGCGCCGGAGTTCCGTATGGCGGCTGTGCGGCACGTAAAAGACATCGTCGAATCCGCGGAAAATCGGCAGGTAGGGGTCGTATACCGTATGCTTGAAGACGCCGAACTTCTTGGCCGGCAGGTCGTATTTCGGTATGCCGTAGAAGTGGAACAGTCCCGCCTGCGCCGCCCAGCAGATGTAAATGGAAGAAGTCACATGCGTGCGTCCCCAGTCAAAAATCCGTTTGAGCTCCTCCCAGTAGGTCACCTCCTCGAACGGCATCTGCTCCACTGGTGCGCCCGTGATAATCATCCCGTCGTAATAGCTGTCTTCGATCTCGTCGAAATTTCTGTAAAATGCCTCCATATGCTCCATCGGCGTATGCATTGAGCGGCGTTCGCTGATTTTGAGAAAATCAATCTCCACCTGCAGGGGTGAATTGCTCAGCAGGCGTGTCAGGTCGGTCTCCGTTTTGATTTTCAGCGGCATCAGGTTCAATACCACTACGCGCAACGGACGGATATCCTGTTCGGATGCCCGCAACGAATCCATGACAAAGATATTCTCTTTTTTTAACAGCTCAATGGCCGGCAGGTTTCGAGGTAAGTTGAGCGGCATAAATCGGTTTAGCGTTGAACGATTTGCAGGAGGTTGCCTTCCGGGTCGGTAAAGTTACGGATGCGTCCGCCACCGACCGCCACGAACTCGTCGCCCGTCCAGGCAACGCCCTTGGCCTCCAGCGCAGCCGCTGCCGCCTCGAAGTCGCCGACCCGCAAAGCCAGGTGTGACCATCCCGGCGTATTGACCGTCCGCGCCGGTCGCGCCGTTTCGTCCTTCGGCATGATTTCGATCAGCGTGCCGTCCGGCGCCTTCACGATATAAATCGGTTTGTCCGTGCGGGTATGCACTTCATAACCCAGTACGTCGCAATACCATTTGCTCAACGTCTCCACATCTTCGGCTGCAATGGCCGGATGGTCTATTCCAAGAAATACTTTTTTCATACGTCAACTTTTTTAGTTTTCTAAAATGAGGCACAAAAATACGCGATAAAAATGGTTTTTCCATGTGCGGAGCGCAAAAATGAACTTTTTTTATATTTTGCACGGGATGGTTTTGTGCATGGAGTCATGATTCAAAGCCTTCTGTACAAAGTATAACAATCCGTTGAGGAAAGGCATGGATAATTTTGCTATCGAGCTACTTATTGTTAGAAAGAAAAATAATTTTGGTCGAGCCTTGTTTTGTCCTGATTAATTGCTATTTTTGTAGCTGTAATTTTAAATTCGTAATTAAATATGTCTCAACGTCAAACAACACTTCGTCACAATCTCATTATCAATAAATTGAGAAGACAGAAACGCGCTACCTTCGCTGAAATTTGCGATTATCTCGAACGCGAATCCGACATTCGCGGCGAAAATCTTACCGTATCCAAGCGCACTTTTACACGCGACATTGCCGAAATTGGCGAAATTTACGGTATTTATATCACATACGATTTCTCGGCTCGAAACTATTTCATTGAACAAGAATTTGATACTGAAATCGACAATCGCCGCCTCAAAGCTCTTGATGTTTTTAATGCGCTGAAAGTCAAAGAGCGGCAAGCGGAACATATCTTTTTGGACAGTCGCCAGGCAAGTGGCGCCGAACAACTTTACGGCTTGCTGCACGCCATTAATAACCGCCTGCAAATCACTTTCGACTATCAAACCTATTACCACGACGATGCCGTAGAACGGCTGGTTCATCC